>CBJNAT010000287.1:0-4906 GCA_966434585.1 uncultured Gammaproteobacteria bacterium
TGGGGCCCGTAAACGATTGAAGCGGGCGCGCGCGCTGCTGCGGCTCCTGCGCGAGGCGCTGGGCGAGGAAGCGTATCGAGCGCTCAACATTCGCCTGCGGGACATCGCACGGCCACTTTCCGCCGCACGCGATACGGAAGTCCTGTTCGAGACGGTTCAGAATCTGTCTCGCGGTGAGCCGGCGCTTGCACGCGGACTGAGCGGTTTGCGGCGCTCGCTGCGCTCTGCTCTACGCCAACAGCACGCAACAGCGAAGCGACGCAGTGCAGGTTTAGTCGGACGCGCAGAGCGTATCAGGAAGAACGTGCTTTCCGTCGAAGCTGTCAACACTGGCTGGCAACCGATCGCGGCTGCGCTCGAACGCGGCTATCGCCATAGCCGGCGTGAATTGCGCCGCTCGCAAGCATGCGTGACGGCGGCAGCATTGCATGAATGGCGTAAGCAGGTGAAACACCACTTTTACCAGCTCGAAGCATTAGCGCGAATCACCGGGAACGCGCAACACAACAAGCTTGCTCGTCTCGAGAAGCTGGGTGATTTGCTGGGTGACGACCACGATCTCTTCGTCTTACGGTCGCGACTTGCACGCAATGAGGATGATCTCGACGTCGCGTTACGCGTGGAGCTGATCGAGCGCATCGATCGCAAACGCCGCAAGCTGGAACGCAGCGCGTTTGCGCTGGGCCGGAGAATCTACGGACACTCGCCTCGCAGAGTCGCTCGCGAGCTGACTCACTAGTGGCCTTGACAGCGGATGGTGTACTCCGTAGTTGTGAATGGCACTAATTTAGGCGCTACCTCGATCAGAAGAATTGGACAGGATTAACGGGATTAACAGGATGATGAGCTGAGAGCAGCTCGCTGCACGCGTTTCGCCGTTCCTTACATCCTGTTAATCCTGTGGTCTTCTCGGCTACGTGAGACTGCGTAGCTGTCGCGGCGGTAAGTAAGCAAGCAGACGCGGTTCGGCGCCGCGTAGTGAAATCCACGCGACCGCGCCCTTCTTCATGACGAAAGCTGCAGACGCACGGCCTTGCAATAAGTGACCGAGCAGTTTGCTGAGACTAGGTTCATGCCCGACGATCGCGACTCGATCGGCCGAACGCTTGCGAAGTGCCGTCAGCAGATCGGGGGTGCTGGCGGAGGGAGAAAGCTGCCGTAGCAGGCGTGCCTTCGGGTAGCCGGCCTGTTTACTGAGAATCCGCGCCGTTTGGCGCGTGCGCACGAGCGGACTTGAAAGCACTTCGTCAGGCACGGGCAACGCGCGCGCCATACCGCGCGCGGCTTGTCGAAATCGCCGCTTGCCCCGGCCGGTGAGCGGCCGTTCATCGTCGTTCGGCCAACGATCGCTATCGCGCTGTTGCGCAACCGCGTGACGAATGACGAGCAGCTCACGCATCGACATTTGTCCATCCTGGCATGGGTCTGTAACGCGCCAAGCGCATGATCGTGTCCACGATCGAACCCCCGAGTTTGCCCCGGCGTAGGCCGGGGCTCTCTTTAAACGGCCGGTTCGGGTTCGGCCGGTGTGGGTACTTCGGTCGGTACCGGCTCGATCGCTTCGGCGGGTGCTGGTGCCGGCTTGGGCTTGCGAACTCGAACGACACGTCGTTTCTCGGGCGATGCAGCCACGCGGGTCGAGGGCTTCGCAGGCGGCGCGCGCTTGGCAGGTGCTGCTCGCACAGGTGCAGGCGCAGGTTTCGGAGCTGACCGTTTCGCTACCTTCTTCTTTGCAGCGGCACGCTTGACGGTGGCTCTGGTGGTGGTCTCCGCGGGCGCCGCTTCCTTCGCCTGCCGCAGCGCCTTTTTCGCTCGCTTGAGCTCCTTCTTCGCGCTTTTGGCTTCGTCCTTCGCCGCGCGCAGCTCTGCTTTGGCTTTGTCTGCTCGCTGTTGTGCAACCTGCAAGGCTGCTTTCAGTTGAGTCGTGTTCGTAGCTCGGGGCTTGCTTTGGACTGCCATTTTGCGGAGCTCGTAAAGCGCCGGACACCCGGCAGGCGAACTTGATTGTCCCGCCGTACCCGGCAGTGTCAAGGTAGATGTCACCACCGCCCCTGAAGCTCCGATAAAGACAGCCGCTGCTCGATGCGCGTGTTGCCGCGAACGTCTCTCGCAGTCAGGAACACGTTCGGAACCGGGGTGCTCCAATCGATTTCGATTAGCCCGAAGTTCTGCTCCCGCAGGTGAGTGCCCACGCGGTTGGCGTTCGGCACATCGACGGGCCAGACCTCCGTCAGTCCGCTCGAGGTGAGATCCCATAGTGGATAGGGGACGTTCGCATCGAGCCTGGACAATTCGGCGTAATGAGTATCGCCGCTGATGAAAATCACCCCTGAAGCCCGCGTGCGGCGAATCAGCTCCAGGAGACGCTGATGGTCGCGTGCGTAGTTGATCCAGGCTTCCCAACCCGGGAAGTCGGCGAGCACCTGCAGGCTCGATGCGAAGATTCGGACCTCCGCAGGCACTTCGAACTGCTCCTCGAGCCAGCGCCACTGGCGTTCGCCGAGCATGGTGGCGTGCTGCTCCGGTGAGCGTGCATAAGGTCCAGGGACAGGTACCGCTGCGGCACGCTTTGCGGCCTCCCACTGCTCATACTTCATCGGGCCAAGATCGAGCGCTGTGAGCGGCGTTCTATTGAAGCGCAAGTCCGGCATGATGATCTGCACACGGCGGCCAGGCGGCCCGAACACGTGCGAGGTGTAGATTCCGTCGCGATGCCAGCGCGGTGAGTCGCTGGGTTCCTTCCAGAAGTCGAGGAATATGCGCCGCGATTCCTCCTTCATCGGATACTCGACGCCCGCATCGTCTTCGCCGAAATCATGGTCGTCCCAGATGGCCAGAGTCGGTGTGGTCGCACGCAGCTTTTTGAAGCCCGGTTTAGCGGCGAGCTGCGCGTACTTCGCGCGTAGCACTGCCATGTCGCGTGTGTCGCCGTAGATGTTGTCCCCTAGAAAGACGAATACGTCGGGCTTGGCAGCCAGAACTGCATCCCAGATCGGCTGCTCCTTGTCTTGTTTCGCGCACGAACCAAACGCGATGCGCGAGAGCGGTCGGTCGTTCGCGGCCGTGGTCTGCGCGAAGACCACGTTGGCTTTGAAGACGCCGCTCGCTGCGGCGCCAAGGATCAAGCCGCCGTCGCGTATCAGGCGACGGCGGCGCTCATCGTGATTGCTCATCCGTGCGGCCTAGAACTTTGCCTTCGCGGAGAAGAAGAACTGCCGCGGCGCTCCAAGCTGCAAGCTCTGATGCGTGCCATTCGGATCCGAGGCGGTGAAGCCGTTCGAGTTGAGCGTACTGAAGTACTCCTTGTCGGTGACGTTGTTGACGTCCGCTTGCAACACGACCTCGTCCACCACGCCGAGATTCCTGAGCCGATAACCCACGCCGACGTTGAGCAACGTGTAAGCATCGACGCTGGCGTCGTTCAAATAGGTGTAGAAGCGCTCGTCGGTGTAGTTGACGTCAGCGCGCACAAAGAAGTTGCCATTGTCGTACATCAGCTCGGACTTCAGCAGGATCTCAGGCGCATCCGGCACTTGCTTGCCGTCCACCGGCACGACCGTCACGCCGCTCGCGTTCGCGGTCGAGTAGTCGTCAGCAAACTCGGAATCGTTCCAGGACAGCGAGTTGAACCACGTGACGTTCTTTACCGGACGCCACGCGAGCGCCGCTTCGATGCCGTTGGTTTTCACGTCGCCGACATTCGCGAGCACGCTCGCGCATCCGACGATGCCGACGCATTGCGGGATACCCAGCAGCCGTTCCTTGAAATCGATGTGATATGCCGCGACGACGCCATCGAAAGAAGCACCGCGGAACCGCAGGCCCGCTTCGTAGTTCGTGGAAGTCTCGGGCTCCAGGTCGTCCCGGATGGCGTCGAACACGGCGACGCTCGTGCTGAACGGGCCGGATGTGCCACTGCTCGGGAACGTCTTCAGATTCTGTGCGATCGCGGCGAAGGCTTCGAACGAAGCGGACAGCGCCCAGTTCACGCCGATTTGTGGGAGGAATGAGTCCTTGGCTTCGATCGTGCCGTTCTTCGCAGGCCCGACGACCGTTCGTGCCTTGTTCTCCGAATCGATCGTGCGGAAGCCGGCATTGATGCGCACGGCCTCCGTGACCGACCACGTATCCTGCACGTGGAAGGCAACGGTCTCGGTCTCGAAATCGTATTCCAAATCCGTGCGGAACGGATTGCGCTGGAACTTCTCGAAGTTGCGCGTGGGAGCCGCGGCGCTGGGTTCGCCATAGAAGCGGCGCGCCTGCGTAAAGTCGTTTGTCTCGTACCAGACACCGCCTTCGATCTCGTGATTGCCCACCTTCACTGTCAAGGCAGTGATGAGCCCTTCGCGGTCGAGATCGTATTCCGTCGTACGGATCGACAGCGGAGCACCGCCCGGTGTGGGCACGTACGGTGTGCCCCAAAGTCCCTGGCCTTCGTTCTGGTGCATGTACGCAGTCGTCTTCCAATGTATGTTCTCGCCGAGCGGCAGCTCGAGCGCGAGATAGCCGAGGTCATCCTTACGCAAGCCGGAGGCATTCCAGTAGGCATCGTCGCAGACGACCGCGTCGGTGCCGCCGCTTGCTGCACACGCTTGTGCTGCTGCGACCGCTGAGTCCCAGTCCGCGTACCAGTTGTCCCAATCGGCACCGCGACGACGGACGATGTCCAGCGAGAGGTCCTGATAGTCGATCTCGGCTCGATCGGAATAGTTGTAGTACGCGGTGAGGCTGCCAGTCCCGAGCGGCTGGACGATTTTGAGGTTGTACTGACGGACCTCCTGATCGCCATCGCCTTTCCATTTCTCGCTGGAGCCATCGACCGCCGCGATGTAGGCGCGAGTGCCTGCACCGAACTCGCCGCTATCGAGGCGTCCGAACGTTCGCCGCGCTGAGTCGCTGCCAAAAG
>CBJNAT010000288.1:0-4867 GCA_966434585.1 uncultured Gammaproteobacteria bacterium
GAACTGCATCTTGTTCGCGACGAGACGCTGGCGCTCTTCGATCCCCGCATCCATGAACTCCTCGACCTTGCCGCAGTCGAGGCAGACAATGTGGTCATGGTGCTGCCCTTCGTTCAACTCGAAGACGGCAGTCGCACCTTCGAAATGATGGCGCGTGACCAAGCCCGCCGCTTCGAACTGCGTGAGCACTCGATATACGGTGGCAAGACCGATGTCTTCGTGTGACTCGAGCAGGTGTTTGTAAATGTCCTCGGCACTCATGTGTCGGGGCATCGCAGTGCCAAGGATCTCGAGAATTTTCAAGCGGGGCAGCGTGACTTTGAGTCCCGCCTTGCGCAGATCGCTGGTTTCCATGGAGGACTGCCTTAAGTTCCGGCGCGTCGGACGCGCTGCGGAGTCAGCGCGCTTTTGAGTATGATGCCCGGAAGCACGCCGCCTTGAAACACTCGGACACCCATCCGCCTGCAATGAAAGTCATGACAGCTCTTCGTACATCTCGCCACGTCCGACTCCTACTATTGGCGTTTGGGTTGGCGTTCTTGTGCGGTTGCGTCTACCGCATACCGATCCAGCAGGGCAACTTTCTCGAAAAGAAGGACCTCGACCAGATCAACGTAGGGATGACGCGCAGCCAAGTGCGTTACTTGCTCGGCACCCCGATGGTGGCCGATCCGTTCAACGACTCGCGTTGGGATTACATCTACTATTTGAAGCGGGGTCGCATCGGCGAGCCCAAGCGTCGCCATTTCATCGTCTATTTCGAGGGCGACAAGGTGGCCAAGGTGGAGCGCTTTGGCGAGTACGCGAACATGGAGAACAAGTCGAGCTAGCGGCGATTGCGCGCCCCCGGGGATACTTCTGCGGCACGTCGGCGGCGGTTTTCTTTGGGATCGTTGAGCAGCGGCCGCAAGACCTCTACGCGATCACCCGCTGCGAGTTCGTAATTACCATCGACCTTGCGGCCGAAGACACCCAGTTGCGGCGCGCTACCCAATTCCGGAAAGCGCTCGAGCACTCGCGATTGGATCAGCAACTGCGCAGCCGTCGTGCCCTGCGGAACGCGCGCACGATGTACATGCGAACGCTCTGGCCAAGCACAGGCGAGTTGCACATCGATGAGCTCACTTCGCTCCATACTGCGCACGGGCCTGGCGAACGAATGCGTCGACGAGTTGTCCGCAGTTTCTCTCGAAGCTCTTCGAGAGCAGCATGCTCAATACCGCATTGGCGAATTCGAAGCGCATGTGTAGGGACACCTTTGTACCGCGGTCGTGAATGGGCGCGAACGTCCAGATCCCATCCAGCGTTTTGAATGGACCATCCACCAAGCCCATTTCGATGCGCTCGGATGGATCGAGAGTGACTCGCGTCGTGAAGCTCTCCTTGAGTCCACCGCGCTGCATCTCTAGCCTCCCGATCACATAGTCCACGCCACGCTCGAGCACGTGTGCGCCGCTGACCCAGGGCACGAAGCGGGGGTAGTGCTCGAAATCAGCAACCAGTGCGTACATCTGCTCAGGCGAGTACGGCACGAGTGCCGTGCGTCTGATCTCACGCATTGGTGTTGGAGCGTTCGGTGGTCATCGCGCAAGTTTATCGGGATCGCTGGGTTGGTTGCGTAGAATACCCAGCCCGCAACGTTGCCTCGCACGCCTCATGGCCAAGCCCAAAGCCACAGAACCCAAACCTCTGATCGTCGATAACCGCAAGGCGCGCTACGAGTACTTCATCGAGGAGACGTACGAGGCGGGCCTGGTCCTGCAGGGGTGGGAAGTGAAAAGCCTGCGCGCCGGACGCGCTCAGCTCAAGGAAGCGTACGTCTTCATCAAAGACGCAGAGGCATTTCTGTTCGGGGCCCACATTTCGGCCTTACCCACCGCATCCACTCACATCATCCCTGACCCGATCCGCACGCGAAAACTGCTGTTGAATCGCTCCGAGCTCGATCGGTTAGTCGGTGCCGTGGAACGCCGGGGCTACACACTGGTTCCTCTGGAGCTGTACTGGAAAGAGGGCAAGGCCAAACTGCGCGTCGGCCTTGCTAAGGGCAAGAAGGAACACGACAAGCGTTCGACCGAGAAAGACCGCGACTGGCAGCGCGAAAAATCGCGCTTGATGAAGCAGAAGAGCAGGTAGCGAGTCAGGGATGCTGATGTGGTCGTTCTGGCTAGCCGACTGACAGCGCGGCTTGCACTTTCGCAGTCCGCCCCTACACTACCTCTCGCTCTTGGGGGCGACCGGCTTCGACGTGGGTGGCGAAACTCCAGGTGCATGCCGAGTTGTAAGTAACTCGTTAAACTGCTTACAAACTTATAGTTGCCAACGAAGACAACTACGCTCTGGCGGCTTAATCCCGCCTAACCCTCGCCTGGCATGTGCTTGTGCATCCAGAATCGAGGGACGCGCTCACAAGCTCGCGACTCCGGTGTGCTCCAGGCCGGATCGCTAAAACGCTCTGAAGCTGGCCATGCGTCTTCCCTGCCTGTCGGGTAGCGTGTGGCGAGACTCAAAGACTAGGCTAAGCATGTAGATCTTGTAGCGTAGTGCTTACGGACGCGGGTTCGATTCCCGCCGCCTCCACCATCTTTTCCGCGGCAGTCGCAACGACTGCCGCGGCTGCAGAACGAGCGGCGAAACAGCCCGCTGGCTCACTGCATCTGCTCAGTCGTCCGCCGCACTCATCCATCCACGCTCGATAGTGGCCGCGCGACGTGTTCTAGCGGCTTGCGTTCTGCTTCGACAGCCCAGAAAAAAGCTACCACGGCAGCAACCAGCATCAGCAGCGCACCCACGACGTAGCCTGTCACCACGCTCGGGACCGACCCTGATTGCACCAGCGCACCGAAGAACCATGGCGCAGCCACACCGCCAATACCCGTGCCCAGCGCATAGAACAGTGCAATCGCCAGTGCACGCACCTCGAGTGGGAAGCTTTCGCTGACCGTGAGATATGCCGAGCTTGCGGCAGCAGAGGCAAAGAAGAACACGACGGCAAAGGCGACCGTCAGGGACATGGCAGTCAACCACCCTTCATGAAACATCGCGGCCGTGACCAGCAGCAGTAGACCGGAAACAGCGTAGGTCAGTGTGATCATGCCTCGGCGCGACCAGTGGTCGAACCAAGGACCGAGAATCACCGGCCCGATAAAGTTGCTGATGGCAAACGGAATGAGATAGAGCCCGACATCGGCTGCACCGATGTCGAAGAATCGACTCAACACCAGGGCGTACGTGAAAAAAATCGCGTTATAGAAAAACGCCTGCGCTGCCATGAGACACAACCCGAGCGCAGCTCTGCGCGGGTACAAATGAAACAGCGTGCGCGCGAGCGCGAGTACGCCGATCGCACCTCGCGGCGAGAAGCGCCACGAAGGGCCCGGCTCGCGATCGCGACTGCCGTGGCGTTCGATGGACTCGACGATCGCTTCGGCTTCTTGCACACGGCCGTGCAACAGCAACCAACGCGGACTCTCCGGTAGGTAGCGCCGCCAGAAAATCACGATCAAACCCAATGTGGCTCCGACGGCAAACGCTGCGCGCCAACCCATGTCTTCGGGCAAACGGCCGGGCTCGAGCAGCAGATGAGAGGTCGAGGAGGCGATGACAGCCCCGAGCCAGAAACTGCCGTTGATTGCCAGATCCGTTCGGCCGCGATAGCGCGCGGGAATCAGTTCTTGGATCGCCGAATTGATCGCCGCGTATTCGCCACCGATACCTGCGCCGGTGAGAAATCGGCAAAGAGCGAAGCTTGCAAAATCCCAGGAGAACGCAGTCGCTGCCGTCGCGGCGAGATAGATGCCGAGCGTGATGAAGAACAGTCGCTTGCGGCCCCAGCGATCGGTAAGCCAGCCGAAAAATAGAGCTCCAAGCACCGCGCCGGCAAGATACGCGCTTGCAGCCGCGCCGATCTCAATCTCGTCGAACTGCAGTGTCGGGCTCGCACTGAGTGCCGCAGAGACAGCGCCGGCCAACGTCACTTCGAGACCATCGAGCACCCATGTGATGCCGAGCGTCCAGACGACCAGCCAATGGAAGCGACTCCAGGCTTGCGCATCGAGTCGCGCCGGGATGTGCGTCTCGATCACGGCGCGCTCCTTGATTGCGTTCTCGTTTCCCTGCATATGGGACCGAAAACGCGGCGGCCGCGAGGTAAGTTCAGAGCACGTTGCGCAGATCGACGCGATGCGCCGTTGGCACGCAAAAGATGTCGATCGGGCTCGAGCGACCGCGCAACACCAGCGGCGGTAACGGCAGTGCATCGATATCGAAACCGTGTTCGTCGAGCGAACGCTTTACGGCATCGGAGAACAACAGCTCGCCGGCGCGCGCGCGCTGACCGAGCCGCGACGCGATGTTCACGGTGTCACCGACGATCGTATAGTTCATGTAGGAGGGCGAGCCGATGTTGCCAGCGACCACTTCGCCTACGTTGATGCCGATACCCAGACCAGTGTCGATGCCGTGCCGTTCGTGCCAGCGTTTCGCGAGGGCGTCGAACTCATGAAGCATGTCGCGCGCCGTCTTCACCGCACGCTCTGGACCGTCCGACTGCTCCACCGGCACACCGAAACCCACCATGAGACAGTCGCCGGCCATATTGAACACCGTCCCGTCGTAGCGGAACGTGATGTCCGTCAGCAGCGCAAAGAATTCGTTCAGCAGCGTCACGACTTCCGCGGGCGGCAGGCGCTCCGACATGCCAGTGAACCCGCGCATGTCGGCGAACATCACGGCGGCGTGCGCACGCGTCTGGGCGCCCTGGAAGACTGCGCTGCGCAGCTCGGGGTTCGCGAGGATCTGATCGGCGAGCTTCGGCGAGATGTAGCGGCGGAACGCCGCGCGAATGTCCTCGCGCTGCTTCACTTCT
>CBJNAT010000289.1:0-4834 GCA_966434585.1 uncultured Gammaproteobacteria bacterium
TGGGCGAGCGGGAGGGTTGGTTGTGGCTTTGGCGAGCCGACTATCCGACTGACCACCTAGCCGTCTTCCCTCATGCCAGCGCATGCGCCATCCCCCCAAATCGCCGCTGCAACAAATCCTCATCAGGCATCGCACCGGATTTGCGTGCGAGATCCACTGCACGCGCGATCACTTGATGGGCGCGTGCCGGATGTAGATCTTCGGGGACCCGCTGACCTTCGCTCACGTACGCAAGCGGCATCTTCGAGCGAATCAGGGTTGAGATGATGCCGCCGAGGCTAGTCGCTTCATCCAGTTTGGTGATGACACAACTCGTAGCATTTGCCGGCGCGAAGCGAGCCACGCTTTCTTCGATGCTGCCCGCCTGCGCGGCAGCCGAGAGCACGAGGCAGGTCTCCATCTGTGCATGCGCGCTCGTGAGTGCCGCGAGCTCGCCGGCCAGCCGCGGATCGCGCTGACTCAAGCCAGCTGTGTCGATCAACACCAAGCGGCTGTCCTTGAGCGAACGCAACGTCGGTGCGAGATCGCGTGCGCCCTCCACTGCGAACGCAGGCACACCGAGCAAGCGACCGAGCGTGTGAATCTGATCCTGCGCGCCGATACGCACGGCATCGGCCGAGATCAGCGCGAGGCTGTTCGAGCCATGACGCAGCACCCAACGCGCGGCCAGCTTCGCGACGAGCGTCGTTTTGCCCACGCCTGTGGGACCCACGAAGGCGACGACGCCACCGTGATCCACCCATTTCTCTGCGCGCACGTCGATGCGACGCGAGAGCAGTGCCAACGCCATGCGATGGGCTTCGGCGAACTCCAGTCGTGAGGGCAACTGCGACACCACCTCGGCGGCCAAATCGTGCGCGAGTCCGAGCGTCGTCAGCTCCTTGAGCAGCTCGATGTGCACAGGCGCACGCCGCGTCAGGTCGTTCCAAGCGAGGGTTGCCAGCTGCGTTTCGAGCATGCGACGCAGCGTGCGCAGCTCATCGCTCATGCTCGCGCGTTCGGGCGTGACGATGATTTCTTCCTCCCGCCGTCCGCCGGCTGCAAGCTCGGCCGCGAGAGAAGGATTGGGTTCGCGGGCCTGTGCGGCGGCAGGCGCGGGCGCCGGCTCGACGTCGTAATCGATGGCCGCGACGATCTCCACGCCGTCGGCAACCTTCTCCGTCGAGAGGATCACCGCATCCGGACCTTGCTCGTCACGTACCAGGCGTAATGCCTGGCGCATGTCTTTGGCGAAGTAGCGTTTGACTTTCATAGGTGCGCTCCGCGCAGGGGCCAGGGGCCTGGTGCGTGGGGCGTGAGGTCGGAAGAGAACCGCCTCTGCTGCCATTTGCGTGTCGATATGTGCCTATGCATTCGATTGCCTCTTTCTTGCTTCTTACCCCAAGCCCCAGGTCCCAAGCCCCACGCCCTTACCGCCCAACGGCGGTAACAAGCCTCACCCTCCGGTTATCCGGTATCTCGTTCCACGCCAACACATGCATGTTCGGCGCAATCGAACGCACAAACCGCGCGAGGGTCTGACGCAGCTGGGGCGGCACGAGCAGCACTGCGGGTTCGCCCGCGAGCTCCTGCCGTTGTGCCGCATCGGCGATCCGACGCTGCATGCGATCTGCGAGGCCGGGCTCGAGCCCTGGCGATGCGGACGCATTGCCGCTCATCGAGTTCGTGAGGAGTTGTTCGAGATCGGGCTCGAGCGTGATGACCGGCAGCTCGTTCTGCAGGCCGACGAGGTCTTGCACGATCTGCCGACCGAGCGCGACACGCACCTGCGACTGCAGCTGTGCCGGATCCTGTGTGCGCGCTGCATGATCGGCCAATGTTTCGACGATCGTGCGCAAATTGCGAATGGGGACGCGCTCGGCGAGCAGCCCTTGCAGTACACGCACGACCGTACCCAGCGGCATCGTCTTGGGTACGAGGTCTTCGACCAACTTCGGCGCGGTCTTCGCAAGTCCATTGAGTAGCTGCTGGACTTCTTCATAGCCGAGCAGCTCGTGCGCATGCGTCTGCAACACATGACTCAAGTGCGTGGCAATCACCGTGCTCGCATCGACGACCGTGTAACCGAGCGTCTGCGCCTGATCGCGCAGCGCCGGCTCGATCCACACCGCTTCCATGCCGAACGCCGGATCGCGTGTCTCGATGCCAACCACCTTGCCGTACACCTTGCCGGGATTGATCGCGAGCTCACGCTCGACATAGATCGTGCCCTCGCCCACGGGTACGCCCGCGAGCACGATGCGATAGGCATTCGGCGGCAGATCGAGGTTGTCGCGCACGTGCACGGCTTGCACGAGGAAACCGAGATCGCCCGTGAGCTTGCGCCGCACGCCCTTGATGCGCGCGAGTAGATCGCCACCTTGTGCCTTGTCGACGATGGGCACGAGTCGATAACCCACTTCCAGGCCGATGAGATCGACCGGCTGCACGTCCTCCCAGGACAGCTCGCGATTGTCGATCTGCGGCGGCGGCGGTGGCGGCGGCTCTTCGACGATGACTTCCGCGGCAGCCTTCTTGCGCTTGGCGAGATAGTGCGCGCCGAAGCCGCAGCCCGCGGCCATCAACAAGAACGCGAGATTCGGCATGCCGGGGATCAGGCCCATGACGCCAAGCAGACCGGCGGCAACCCCGAGTGCCTTCGGTTGGCCGAACAACTGCTTCGCGAGCTCGCCGCCCATGTCCTGGGCCCGCGACATGCGCGTCACGATGATCGCCCCTGCGGTGGAGAGCAGCAACGCGGGGATCTGCGCCACGAGGCCGTCGCCGATCGTCAGCAGCGTGTACACGCGCGCCGCGTCGGAGAACGGCAGGTCGTGTGCCACCGTGCCGATAGCAAGGCCCCCGAGGATGTTGATGACCAGAATCAGAATGCCGGCGGTCGCATCGCCCCGAACGAACTTGCTCGCACCGTCCATGGAGCCGTAGAAGTCTGCTTCGGCGCGCACCTCGGCACGGCGATTCTTGGCTTCGTCTTGGGTGATGAGGCCAGCGTTCAAGTCCGCGTCGATCGCCATCTGCTTGCCGGGCATCGCATCCAACGTGAAGCGCGCGCTCACTTCGGAGATGCGCCCCGCGCCCTTGGTCACGACGACGAAGTTGATGATGGTGAGGATCGCGAAGACGACGATACCCACCGCGTAGTTGCCGCCGATCACAAACTCGCCGAACGACTCGATGACCTTGCCGGCAGCCCCTGGACCGGTGTGGCCATGCATGAGCACGACACGCGTGGAGGCGACGTTCAACGCCAGCCGCAATAACGTCGCAAGCAAGAGCACCGTCGGGAACACACCGAAGTCGAGCGGCCGCTGCACCTGGAACACAGCGAGCACTACGACGAGCGACAGCGCGATGTTGAACGTGAACAGCACATCCAGCGCGAGCGGCGGCAGCGGCACGACGAGCATCGCGAGCACGGCCAACACACCGACCGGAACGCCGAGGCCGGAGCGCATGAGGGTGCCGAAGTCGAGAGTTGAGTTCATCGCTTGGGCCTCGCGATGAACAGGTGACAGCCAACAGGTGACAGGCGACAGTCAGAATGATCCCCTGCCGGCGGCCTGTAGCCTGTAGCCTGTAGCCTGTAGCCTGTAACCTGTGGCCAGCGCGGAGCGCTCATTCCGCCACCTCCACCAGGGGCCGCTCCGGCGGCATCGCACCCGGTGTGAGCGAGCGCAGCGCAAACACGTAGCTCAGCACCTGCGCCACGGCGACATAGAGGGTCGCTGGAATCTCGCGGCCGATATCGACGCTTCGATGCAGCACACGCGCGAGCGGCGGTGCTTCGAAGATCGGTACGTTGTGCTCGGTCGCGAGCTCGCGAATGCGCGCGGCGACGAGGTCCTTGCCCTTGGCCACTACGACCGGCGCACGCATGCGTTTATCGTCATAACGCAGTGCCACGGCGTAGTGCGTCGGGTTGGTGACGACCACGTCGGCCTTCGGCACGTCGGCCATCATGCGGCGGCTTGCGGCTTCCTGCTGCAACTGCCGGATGCGGCCCTTCACTTCGGGCGAGCCCTCGCTCTCCTTCATCTCTTCGCGAATCTCTTCGCGCGTCATCTTCAGATCGGAGTGGTACTGCCACAGCTGATACGGCACATCGATGCCTGCGATGACGAGCAGCGCACACGTGATCGTCAACAGAGCGCTGCCGCAGATCTTGGCCGCGTGACCGATCGCCTGATGCACCGGTTCGCTGCCCAGGCCAAGTAGCTCGGAGGCATCTCCCTTCAGCACGATGACTGCCACGATCGCCACCACAGCAAACTTGGCAATCGCCTTGACGAGCTCGATCAAGCTGCGCAGGGAGAACATGCGCTTGATGCCTGCGATCGGATTCAGCCGCTCGAACTTAGGGGTGAGCGCTTCGCTGCTGAAGCTCCAGCCGCCGAGCGCCAAGGGCGCGAGCAACGCAGCCACGAACAAGAGCGCGAGCGGCGGGATCAGAATCCACAGTGCCTGGCCCGCGGCACTCGCCAACGAATTCGTCATGAACGTGGTATCGAGCGCTTGATCTCGCGAGAGCGAGAGGGCTTGCTGCATCAGGCCGTGGAACTGCGCACCCATACGAGGGCCGAGGGAGTACAACGCACCGCCGCCGACGAGCATGACAGCCGCCGTGTTGAGCTCGCGCGAGCGCGGGATATTGCCTTTCTTGCGCGCATCATCGAGCCGCTTCTGTGTCGGGCTCTCTGTGCGTTCTTGGCCTTCGTTTTCAGCCATGGTGGCCTCCGGCCACAGGCGCATCCGCGCGGCTACGGACTAGGGGCTGGGGGCTGGGGGTAGAAAAAAGAGCCAAGAGCCGGCGCAGAACGCTCTGCTCTGACTCCAG
>CBJNAT010000290.1:0-4811 GCA_966434585.1 uncultured Gammaproteobacteria bacterium
CGACGCGGCGCCAAAGCATGCGCGCATCGCGCTCGTCAATGCGTTGGCGCCCGACAAACTACTCTATCTCTCAAGTCAGGAATCGCCCTTGGCTACGCAGCTCACAACGGGTACCGCGTACGTGGTGGGTCCATAACGAGGAAGCAAAGGATTCAAGCAACTTCGAGCGTGGCGAGCTGTGGGCGTGCAAAGCCCAAAGCATCGGCAGGCGCACCAGCATGGTCAAGGAAGGTGACTGCCCATATCTCGGTCAGCAGCAGCGTCCATAGCCGGTACAGTTGATCTTCCGGGTACGTGGCGTTTTGAGGCCGGCGACGTACCTGTCGAACCTGCTCCACATCGAACAGACCGCGGGCGCGCACTTTGTCGTCCGCGAGATAATGTTCGGCAAGCGAGTGCATCACCTCGGAAAGCTTGATGTTGCGCGACAGCCTGAGCAACCCTTTAGGACGCTTGGCCAGTTTCTGCGGCATGAGCTCCTTGGCAGCTTGACGCAAGATGTACTTCTGCCAACGACCCCGAATCTTGAGATCACCTGGAATTCGGAAGGCGCAGTCGATGACGTCGAGATCGTAAAACGGCGAGGTGTAGCTCAATCCCGCCGAGGCGTACAAGCGTTCACACGTCGCGTTCGGATTGGGCTGACCCTGCAGCCCGGCAATCAGCAACTCGTTGAGCGGATCGCCGGAATGGAAACTGAAGCGTGTGTATTCGCGTCGCGATTCTGCGTGCAGCACTTTGGGCGGCTGCATCGGCTGCTTGCGATAGTACAGACGGGCTAGGAGGCGCCCCAGCAACGACTTGGGTTCATGCCCATTTTGCGTGCTGTTGTAAAACTCCTCGAGCGGGCGGGCAATCCAGCGTCGCTGCGCAGCCGCTTGCACGACCATGAATCTCGGCATGCCTCCCAGCAGCAGATCGGCAAGGTTGCCGCAGAACAATGTGGATACGTTGCTTCGAGCTGCCGCCTCCGCGATGAGATACCAATACACCATTTCCTCGCGACCGATCGGATCCTCCATGTGCCATACGACTTTTGGCAGCAACTCGGGGAGTGAGTCGGGTTCGAGCACGATTTCGTGGTGAACGGTGCCAAACTCACGGGCGACCTCAGCCGCGAATCGAAGGTCGGGATCGTTTGCAGACGGCCCGGCGGTAAACGTGTGGATCGGTAGATGCGGCGCAACCTTACGCATGGCTGCCAGAACCACGAGCGAGTCGAGTCCCGCGCTCAGAGCCAGACCCACGCTTTTGGAAGCGTTGATCTGGCGTTCGGTCGCCCGCAGGAGTGCTGTCTGCAGAGCAGATGCGTGTGACTGAGCAGTGCGACGCTCGATCTGCAGTTTGAGCGGTCGGTAACAGTGTTCGACAGGTTCGGTGTCGGCGCCAAGCTCGATGCAGCTACCTGGCTTCAGCGGCTCGATTCCATGCAGCATCGACCCGCTCGAGTACAACTGTTTCGTGTGTTGCAGGTGCTGTAGCGCCGCCTTGTGGGGTTGCGCCTGGATATCTTTCAGGGCTAGCAGCGCCTTGTACTCGCTGGCGAAGACATAACGTCCGCGATTGGACCTGGCCAAATAGAGCGGCCGCACTGCGATGGGATCGTTGAAGAGCATGAGCCGCATTCGGGCCGAATCCCAGACTGCGGCTGCAAACTGCCCGCGTATTTTCGCTATACCCTGCGTTCCGCAGCAGCGGTAGAGACACAAGAACAGTTCAGAGTTGCTCACAACGGCGTGCGCGTCGAGGCCGCAGGCAGCCAGCAGCTCATCCCGGTTCTCGATCGATCCCGTGAACGCGATGGGCGAATCCGACGAGACGGATTTCCCGCGCACGCCGAGAAACACATTTGGATGTGGCGACCAACTGGCATGCGCCTGCCCACGGTGGGCGAGGCGTGCGCTCATGCGGTCGAGTTCCTCTTTGGTCGCGGGTCCGAAGACTCCGAAGATTGCACTCATGTGCGGTTACCTCCCTCTCCACTGTGCGACATGCAAGCCACCTCGGATACGGCTAGTAAACATATGTCGAGACACCCTGAACACCGCCCATCGGGACAAGGGCGCGTGAATCGATGCGCGTGTCTGCGGTCAAGAATCACACTTCTCACTCTCAGCGATGGCGCTCTGAAGATTGACTGCACTCTAGTTTCGAAAAGTTGCTGCGTGTCCGATTTTTGTGCGGGCGCCTCACTTCTGATGCTCGAGTCGACACACGCTGCGATCGCAGTTGGCAGAGCCATTGTCGAGAATGTTTACAACCTCATGCCGAGTTGTGATGTCGCGCGACTTTTCCACAGTGTGGCGACGTATGGCACTAGTTGCTGATGTATCTTAGTCGTGAACAAGAATGCACGAGTCCGTCGATACACGTACGGCCTTCCAAAACTCTACTCCACAGGTGTTCCATGAATCGCCGAGAGTTCACGAAACTCATTGCAGCAATGCCTCTTGGGTATGCATTCAGCAACGCACTCGCCGCCGACGGGCCCATCTACGAACGACAGGACATTCGTACATTCAGTCAGGATCCAAGACGCGTTCAACAATTACGCGACGCCGTGCAGAAGCTGAAAGGCCGTCCCTATACCAACGCAACGTCGTGGTACAACTACGCAGCGATTCACGAGATTGCCAGCACCGATCCAAACATCAGCAAAGTTCCACCCGACATTCAGGCACTCTGGCATCAGTGTCACTCGGATGAAAGTTTGTTCTTCATCTGGCATCGCGCATACGTGGCCGCGCTGGAGAAGCTGTTCCAAGCTGCAGTGAATGACACGACTTTCCGACTGCCCTATTGGGACTGGTACACCGATCCGAAGTTGCCCGAGATCTTCCGTTCGCAGTACTACGTGCGGAACGGCTCGCAGAAGACTAATCCTCTGTACGTCTCGGCTCGCAACACCGGCATCAACGCCGGCGCCGACGTCTGGACCCCGACTGTCACGACCGACTACGCAAACGCATCGTTCTTCGATTTCCAAGGGATACTGAACACGGGCGAGCACGGCACCATTCACGTGGCCGTGGGGAATAAGAAGAACATGGCCAATAAGGCAACCGCGGCGCGCGATCCAATCTTCTTCTTGCACCACGCACAAATGGATCGCTTGTTGATGTCATGGTTGAGCGTCGACCCGCTCACTCACCAGGTGCCCTCTGAGTATCCGGCCTGGCAGCCCAGTGTCTATCGCTTCCCGCTTTCAACCGGCGGAGTGGCGACGCCCTCCATCGAGGAGCTGGCGCTCGGGTCGATGGAGACCATGGGATACCGCTATGAAAACACGACTCCGCCCGCGCTTCAGGCGCCGCTCCCTGCAGCTCCGGGAGCACTGACTGGCACGTCGACATCGACGACGACGGCACGCATGCTGTCCGACGACACAAGTGCTCTGACGTCGAGCAATGATTTGAGCGTTGGTTCGGACGTTACGGTCAACCTGACGATGTCGGAGGCCAGCGCGAGCGCCACGCGCACTCTAAGGCTGTCTGGTGATGCTTCGAGCGATACTGTGGAGCTCGTGCTCGAGAAAGTTTCCGTGCGGGACTTGCCGGAAGGACTGCTCAGTTATCAGTTGTATCTGAATCTGCCTCACTCGCCGGGCCGCAACGAGCGTACGCAGGACTACTTCATCGGCAACATCAGTCTGTTCATGCTGGGGCACATGGGCGCTGATCATCCAGGGATGAAGCACCACACGACGCTGCGCTACGACATCTCGCAACTCGCAGCCAAAGCGCTGCGGAAGTCGCGAACCTTGCAAGTCTCGTTCATCCCAGTGTTGAGCCCGGGCGCGTCGAGCCCAGCGAGTCCGGCGCTGAAGATCGGCGAAGTCCGTATCGAATCGCGGCGCTCGAGTGGCTCCAAGACACGCTAAGGAGCGGAAGCGCGGATTAGCAGGCTGTTGCAAAAACAGCCTGCTAGGGCCGGGTCACGGATGACCGGCAGTGAGCCCGCGGCCGCGATGAGATCGTCAGCGGTCGGTCACGACGCACTCGTGACCGACCGCTCTTTGCCTCACGTCAAATCGAAGCGATCCAGGTTCACCACCTTGTTCCAGGCAGCCACGAAGTCCTCGACGAACTTCTGCTGCGCATCCGAGCTCCCGTAGACCTCGGCGAGCGCACGCAACTGCGAGTTGGAGCCGAAGACCAGGTCGACGCGCGTTGCAGTCCATTTCACCGCCCCGGTCTGGCGATCCCGACCTTCGTACCGATCTTTTGCGGCCGACGTGGCGTGCCACTCCGTGCTCATGTCGAGCAGATTCACGAAGAAGTCGTTCGTCAATGCACCGAAACGCTTCGTGAACACTCCGTGCTGTGAGTGGCCGACATTCGCATCCAGTACACGTAGCCCGCCAATCAGCACCGTCATCTCCGGCGCGGTGAGCGTCAGGAGCTGAGCTTTGTCGATGAGTAATGCTTCGGCGGGCACGGCGTAACGCGCCTTCTGGTAGTTCCGAAAGCCATCCGCAATCGGCTCGAGCACCGCGAACGATTCCACGTCCGTTTGTGCTTGCGAAGCGTCCATGCGTCCCGCCGTGAAAGGCACATTGACTGCCACGCCCGCATTCTTCGCGGCCTGCTCGATGGCCGCACAGCCCGCCAACACGATGAGATCGGCGAGCGACACCTGCTTGCCACCGGCCGCGGATTCGTTGAACTCAGTTTGAATCGTCTCGAGCGTCTTCAGCACGGTCGCCAGTTGCGTGGGCTGATTGGCTTCCCAATCCTTCTGTGGCGCAAGACGAAGCCGCGCGCCGTTCGCACCGCCGCAAGCTCCGGAGCTCCTCCCATGCTTCGCTACCT
>CBJNAT010000291.1:0-4791 GCA_966434585.1 uncultured Gammaproteobacteria bacterium
GCACTCCGAGGACCAACTGCGTGATCGCGCGCGCGATCAGCGGGAATGCACACAGACTCATGAAGGACAGTGCAGTGAACTTGAGATCGAGATCGCCGCGTAAGGTGCCACGATCGCGAGCGGCTTCGAGCGCACCTATCAGGAGCGGCGCCAAACGGGCGGCGAAATCTCGAATGAAGTCGGCGCGTAGTTTGCCCCCTTCTGCGAAGACTTCGTTGACGAGCAGCGAAGCGAGCCAAGGATTGGCAGCGCCCATGCGTATGTTGGCCCTCAGCAGCGCGGCGGGCTCGATCGGTTGCGCAGCGCCTTCAACCAAAGCCCCGGAAAGTGTGGTGATGAAGGGTGCCATCGCCTGCGCCACGATCTCCCGAAATAGACCGTGTTTGTCTTCGAAGTAGTAGTGAATCATCGCCGGTGTGGTTCGGGCAGCGGCCGCGATCTGTCGACTGCTGACATTGGCAAAGCCGTGCTTCAGAAACAGTTCGCGTGCCGACTGGAGCAACCCGGCCTTGATGTCGGCGCTATCGTCGGTTGCGGGACGACCCGGCCTGCGCAAAGCCGGCGAGGTTCGACGTTTGGGTGTGCGGCTCTTGACCATGAGCGAAGTATTAAACAGATGTTTAATATTCGGCAAGTCGCCGGTCGGCGACAGCCCTACGTGGTGTGTGATGCGATTCAAGGCCTGGGTACTAACGGCCCTGTAGTTGTTGCCGTACACAGCTGCGGTGTGCGACAAACCAGCAACTAAAACGAGGTGGGAAGTCGACTTGTACGCTTTGGTTCGACATTGGAGGGTTGCCGCGTTGCTTGCGGTTCTGCACGCACCTGCATACGCAGCTCCGGTGCAGATTCTCTACTACGAGCCATTGCGCGCTGAAGCTGTCGCGAGCACGGCCGCCGCGCAGAAGCCAAGTGACGCATTCGCCTACAGCTTCGAGGCATTCGGGCGTCGCTTCGATCTCACCCTCACTCGCAACGAGCGGATCGCGCTCGCAAAGCCATCGAGCTCGCATAGCACCGCACCGCTGCGCTTGTACAAAGGTGCGATCGAAGGAGTGGCAGGCTCCTGGGTGCGTCTTGGCGTCCAAGGCGACCGCGTGCATGGGCTCTTATGGGATGGTCGCGAAGTCTTCGTGATCGAACCAGTGGAGGTTGCGCAAGCCGAAGTAGCACCACCGATTGCACTGCCCTTCTCGGGATCCATCGTCTTCCGCTTGTCGGATACGCACGTGGACACACCCACCGCATGTGCAGCGACACACACCGCACCGCAGAGAACCGGACTCGATCAGTACAAAGCTGTGGTTTCGGAGATCAGCGCAGCAGCAGGCGCGATCGTCGCAAGTAATCCGACCCGCCGCATCGAGCTGTCCGCGATGGGTGATGCGCTCTATCGGCAGAGCCATTTGTCCGATGAGAGCGCGGTGAACGAGGTCCTTCTGCGCCTCAATAACGTCGATGGCATCTACAGCGCGCAGATCGGCGTGGCGATCCAAGTCCCGACAGTACTTATCGAACCCACCGACGGCACCGCGTTCAGCGCAACCACTTCCGGCAATACGCTACTCGAAGAACTCTCGGGCCTCCGCCAGAGCACACCGGAGCTACGCAGCCGCGGTCTGACGCATCTTTTCACTGGACGAGACCTCGATGGCGACACTGTCGGTGTCGCGTATGTCAAGTCCTTGTGCGATGCGCGCTACGGCGTCGGCCTGACGCAAACCGCCAATCTCACCGTTTGGCTCGAATCGCTGGTGGCTGCACACGAGCTCGGTCACAACTTCGGCGCCTATCACGATGGCGAAGATGCTCCGGGCAACAACATCGGCGAGTGCCCGACCGCACCGAACAACCTCTACTTGATGGCCCCCACGGTACATGCCGATCACCAGGAGTTCTCCTCGTGCAGCCGCACGACAATCCGCAACAATGTGCCGGGCGCCACGTGCATCACGCCCATCTCGACCGCGGATATCGCAGTCGCTTCCAACATCGGTGACACGCGCGCACTCGCGGGCGCAACGTTCGATTGGTCGTTTGACGTAGCCAACGTGGGTAGCGCTACGGCGACGGGCGCGACGGCCCGTGCCGTACTGCCGCCGTCGATAACCATCGTCGAAGCTTGGGTGACTGGCGGCACTTGCACTGCCGGTGCGGGGCTGATCGATTGCGCACTGGGCAACGTGAACGGCGGCGTCACACGCACCGTCAATGCGCGATTGCGCAGTGACACCGCGGCGTCGAACACGGCCGCAGTGCAAGTGAACGCAACGAACGATGCGGGACTCAACAACAACCAGGGACAGGGCAACATCGACATCGAAGCAGGAGTCGATCTGTCAGTGGGCCTGTCCGCGCCCACCACGATCGCACTGGCGCAAGCGACATCGGCTGCCTTCACATTGCAGAACCTGAGCAGCGCCACTGCGCATGACGTCACGCTCGACTTCACGCCCACCGCAAGCATCGCGATCCGCAGCGCGACGATGGGGGATGGGGCGTGCAGCGCAAACGGTACGACGATGCGTTGCTCGCTCGCCTCGCTTGCCGCTAACGCGACGCTCTCGGGAAGCCTCACCTTCGATGCGTCCGCGAGCGGCGCCGCTACGCTGACCGCAACAGCCTCGAGCTTTGAATCGGACAGCAACTCAGCCAATAACACTGCAAGCGCGGCCGTGCAGGTCACTCCTCCCGTGAACTCCACATCCACCGGCGGAGGAGGAGGCGGAGGGGGCACATTCGGCTGGGAGATCGTGCTGCTTGCCATGCTCCGGCCGCTAGCGCGCCGACTGCGTCAGGCCACCGACCGCGTCAACCACTGATCGAGCTGCTGCCCGTTCATAGCGCCGGATTGACGCGCCGCCTCTTTGCCCTGGTTGAACACGAGCAGCGTCGGAATGCCCCGGATTCCGAAACGGCTTGCCAACTCCGGCACCTCGTCTGTGTTCACTTTCAGGAACCGCACTCGCGGCTCCCACTTGTGAGCTGCGGCCTCGAACGCCGGCGCCATCATGCGGCACGGGCCGCACCACGGCGCCCAGAAGTCCACGACGAGCGGCAACTCGCTGCGCTCCAACTGACGCTGAAACGTGCTGGCGTCCACCTCCAGTGGGTGGCCACCAAAAAACGCGGTGTGACATTGCGGGCAACGCGGGCCGTCCCCCAGCCGATCTTTCGGGATCCGAACAACCGCCGCGCATCGAGTGCACGGGACCTCCACCTGCTCGCTCATACTTCGCTCCCGCAAACGGTCATTGCTCATCTTGATTTATCGGACGAGCGCCTACACTTGCCGAACTCATTCACTGTTCGAGTGTTCTACTGCAGGTATGGACTACAAGGACTATTACAAGATCATGGGCGTGACTCGCACGGCGAGTCAGGACGAGATCAAGCGCAGCTACCGCAAGCTGGCGCGGAAATATCATCCTGATGTGAGCAAAGAAGCGAACGCCGAAGAGAAGTTCAAGGAGCTGCAGGAAGCGTACGAGGTCTTGAAAGACCCTGAGAAGCGCGCGGCTTACGATCAGCTCGGTTCGCAATGGCGTTCGGGTCAGGACTTCCGCCCACCGCCAGACTGGGGCAAGGGCTTCGAGTTCTCGCGAGGCTTCAGTACCGGCGGCGAGGATGCCGGCTTCAGCGATTTCTTCAGCTCACTGTTTGGCGAGCGCAGTCCGTTTCGGCAGCAGGGCAGTGGCGCACGTCAGCGCTATGCCCAGAGCGGCCAGGATCACGTCGCAAAAATAGAGGTCTCGCTCGAAGACGCCTATCGAGGCGGCTCGCAGGAGATCGAGTTGCGCTCGGCCGAACTGAGCACGGATGGGCATGTCGTGACGCGCCCACGCACGTTGCGTGTGGCCATTCCAGCCGGCGTGACCGAAGGCCAGCAGATCCGCCTCGCGGGTCAGGGCAGTCCTGGGATCGGCGGTGGACCGGCGGGCGATTTGTATCTGGAGATCAATTTCAAGCCACATCCGCTCTACCAAGTGCAAGGCCGCGACGTAACGCTCACGCTCCCCATCGCTCCGTGGGAAGCGGCGCTCGGTGCGACGGTGTCACTACCGACGCTGGGCGGTACGGTCGACATGCGCATCCCACCGGGCGCGAAGTCCGGGCAACGCATGCGTCTCAAGGGCAGAGGGCTCCCCGGCGCGACCCCCGGCGATCAGTACATCGTGTTGAAGATCGTGCTGCCGCCGCAGAACACGCCCGAAGCGCGTGCGCTCTACGAACGTATGAAGGTAGAGCTGCCGTTCGATCCCAGAGCTGAGCTGGGGTCGTGAGGGATGATCCGATGACCACGGTCGTGATACGAGGCGAGATTCTCAGTGAGGAGTTGGAACTGGACATTGCGACATTGATCCGCTGTTGCGAGCTGCAACAGCAAGATGTGATTGCGATGGTGGACGCGGGATTGCTCGAACCGCGAGGCGAACAGCCGGCAAGTTGGCGTTTCAGCGGTCTTGACTTGCAGCGTGCGCGATTGGCTCGACGACTCACTCGAGATCTCGGCGTGAACGTCGCAGGTGTAGCGTTGATCGTCGAGCTGCTCGAGGAGCGCGCTGCCTTGCAGCGACAGATCCGGCTGCTGAATGCGTTTCTCGAGGAGCACGATCCGACCTCACGTTGACTAGTTGGTCACCGCGCTGCGCACGACCCCGAAGATGTGAAACCCTTCATCGAGTGCCACCCGGGCACAGGGAAGTGCCCCGCCGCCGGAGGCGGCGAGAGAGCAGCACAAATCACACTTTTTGCTGCTCTCTCGGGCGTCGTGACAGGAGTCCGATCGCC
>CBJNAT010000292.1:0-4780 GCA_966434585.1 uncultured Gammaproteobacteria bacterium
GCTACTGGAGCTCATTCGGTACAACGCTCCGAAGCTGTTTCCCGGCTTGCAGATCGAGCAATGCATGCTCTTTCGCGTCTCACGCAACGCGGATATCGCCTTAGAGGAAGACTCCGACGATCCGCTGCGGGAGCTCATCGAAGAGCAGTTGCGGCAGCGCCGGTTCGAACCGGTCGTGCGATTGGAATTCAGCAAACCCGCGACCAGCGTGTTGCATGACCCGATCATTCAGCAGCTGAAGCTAGGCGAATGCGACGTCTACGAGAGCGACGGCATTCTGGACTACACGAGCTTGTTCGAGATCGCAGCCATCGATCGTGCGGAGTTGAAGGATCCGCTCTGGACGCCGGTGGTGCCGATTCCACTGAGTGAAGACGCGGATATGTTCGCGGCCATCCGCGCAAGCGACGTTCTCGTGCACCACCCTTACGAAAGCTTCGATGCGACCGTCGAGCGCTTCATCCGCGAGGCAGCGAACGATGCGTTGACCACGAACATCAAGATGACCGTGTATCGAGTGGGCGATGACACGCCCTTCGTGCGCTCCCTGATCAAAGCGGCAGAAACCGGCAAGCAGGTCGCCTGTCTGGTCGAGCTGAAAGCGCGCTTCGATGAGGAGCGCAACCTGCACTGGGCCAACGAACTGCGCAAAGCCGGCGATCACGTCATCTATGGCTTGCGCGGGCTGAAGACGCATACGAAGCTGGCGCTCGTGGTACGGCGGGAAAGCGACGGCTTGCGCTGTTACGCGCACATCGCGACCGGCAACTACCACGTGAAGACGGCACGCACGTACACCGACTTTGGCCTCTTCACCGCGGATCCGGTGCTCACGACGGACGTCGTTAATCTCTTTCACTATCTCACCGGCTTGTCGCGTACACCGCACTTTCAGCGCTTGCTAGTCGCGCCTTTGAACATGCGACAGCGCTTCCTGGAGCTGATTCAGCGGGAGATCGAGCATCAACGCGAATCGCGCCCCGCCCGGATCATCGTCAAGCTGAATCAACTCGAAGACATCGAGATGATTCGGGCGCTGATCGGCGCGTCGCAAGCAGGCGTGCAGATCGATCTCATCGTGCGCGGCTTCTGCTGTCTGAAACCGGGCGTGCCGGGGTGGACCGAGAACGTCCGCGTGCGCTCGGTCATCGGGCGCTTTCTCGAACATGGACGCGTGTTCTACTTTGCCAACGGCTGCAAAGATCCGCTCAAAGGCGAGTTCTACATCGGCTCGGCGGATTGGATGCATCGCAACTTGAGCCGGCGCATCGAAGCCGCGACACCTATCGATCACGTGCCGGCGCGAGAGCGTTTGTGGGAAGCACTGCAGGTGGAGCTGAGCGACCGCCGCTCCGCATGGGCGATGCACAGCGACGGCTCGTACGAGCAGCTGACGCCCGCGGCCGACGATGCCATCGGCAGTCAGGGCACGCACGCGGTGATGATGCAGAAGATTCGCAGTCGGTTCGAGAGATAGCTCGATGGCGGGCAGCGATGTCGCGAGTCGCAGAGCAGGCGGCAGTTGCTGCGAAGAAGGGGCAGATTTGATCTGCCCCTTTAGTCTGTGTAGACCTTTTGCCGTCGGCACCAGTCACAGTTGAATCGCACAGCCATAGGGATAGCTTCTGCATCGCAACGGACGCTTTCATGAGCACGCGTCCGTCGGCTTGGAGATGTTGCATCGTCCAACATGACGGGAGCGAAAGAAATGGCATTCAACAACCTAGGGCGCTTCACGATCGAACCAGGAGAGAGGGTGAGAGTAGTGATCTGGTGGGATGATCGTCACGGTCACGACCAGGGTGCGCAGTGGATCGGCGCACACCCCTTTCAAGATCACGAAGACATGGGGATTACCTTTATCAACGAGGCGGTGCTGATGGCTGTCGACCACGCCAAAGTGAGAAAGCAGAACCCACATGCCCGCAACTTCAACAGCTACGAGGCGACCATCGTCAACCTGGGAACTGAGACGGTGATGTTTTCTCTGCAGGGCGGAGGTTTCGTATGAGCAGGTACGAGCGTCTCATGGTGGTCGGAAACGCCGAAGGCAGGATCATCGCGCTGTCCATTCCTCATGAACCAGCCGAAGGCGAGCCGCGTAGTGGTCTCGTCGCGCTGCCGGGGCAAGCAGTCGTCGAGGTCTCACTGCCGCCCGACTTGGCGGCGCTCGAGTCTCTCGTAGAGATTCACAGAGCCCTGCAACGCTTCCGACTTCAGGATGGAAAGCTGCGGCGTGTCGACAAGGCGGCCGAGTAAGGTGGCTGGTCAGTTGCCGGTGCGATCGACGGACTACATGGCGCATCGAAGCCCTTCTGTAGTTCAGGAAAGGCGCTCGCGGAAAGGTCCTAGTGGCGAATTGCACTGAGTTAAATACTTCAAGGCAGATATTGGACAGGATTAACAGGATGGACAGGATTAAGGAACGGCGAAACGCGTTCATGGAGCTGCTCTCATCTCACCATCCTGGTAATCCTGTTAATCCTGTCCAACTCTTCCGATCGAGATAAATGCAGGCTTGTTTGCTCTAAGAGTGCCTCGACGAGCACGCACGGAGTACACGACCAGCTGTTACACGCCATTAGTGCGCACACGTTGCATGTGGATGGGGCTCCAACTGCGCAGCCTGCGATGCGAGAAATGGCGGGTCGTACGCTGTGGCGTTCCCACGATTGTCATCTCGCGGTGGAAGAATCCGCCGCTGGACGACTCCGAACACGCTTTCAGCAGATGCATCTCGCCATTATTGACCCGGGCCTGCGTAAGGCGCGCTTTCTTCTGCAGGTCGCCGCCAAGCTCGAGCCTGAAATCCGTTGCGTGTACTTCTCCAAGCGCCGCATCGTCAGCCGTTGGATCAAGAGTGCCGGCGGTGCGCTGTTTCCTGACGGGCGCCGCTCGCTTTCTCGTCTGGAGCTGTCGGACGAGGAGCTGCGTGCTGCCGTCGGCCGCAAGGAGCTGGAACGTCGCAAGGGTGCCGTTCTGAAAGCCGCCCGCGCGCAGGTATCGGAACTGGCATCGTTCTTCGAAACCTGCCGTCCGGATGCCGTGCTGCTGTGGAACGGCAGTAACCTGCTGGTATCGCTTGCGACTCATCTGGCGCGCCGCCACGGACTGCCGGTGATCTTTGCCGAGCATGGTTACCTGCCAGACACGCTGCAAATCGATTCGCAAGGTGTCAACTTCGCTTCGTCGCTCACGTCTCTCGTACTGCGTGGCACTGCCCGGATGTCGCCGAACGCCGCAATCGATACCGCATTGGATGCGGCGATTGCCTGCTACCGCGCAGGACGACCGCCGCGCGCCGTGGACCGGAATCCCCCAGCGCACATCCAAGCCGACCTGCTGTCGCGCGTTGGGATGCGGGTGGCGGCTCGCGTGAAGCACTCGTTCACGGAGAGACTGTGGCGGCAAGGCCGAAGCTTGGGTCTGGATGCGGCTCTGTTGCCCGAGCGATATCTGCTTGTGCCATTGCAGGTGCGCAAGGACTCGCAGTTGCTCCTGCATTCGCCATTAGTGAAGAACGACCTCGAACGCTTTCTGACGCTGGTACAAAACGCCGCAACCGAAGTCGACCCGCAGTTGAAGATCGTCGTCAAGTTTCACCCGCGAGAACAATTGCACGTGCAACGGCGCAACTTGCAGCTGCTTCGCCGTTTTCCTGCGATCGCGTTCGTGAGCAAGCCGCCCATGCGGGACCTGCTGAAACGTGCGGCGGCCGTGGTCACCATCAACTCCACCGTCGGCTTCGAGGCGTTTCTCTACGACAAACCCGTGGTCACCTTGGGTCGCAACTTCTACACCGTGCCAAAGCTGGTGGAGGTCGTGAACGCCGAGCACGAGATGAAGGATGCACTGGCTCGTGCACTGTCCTCTCCGGTCCGGTCAAGAGAACGACGTGAGTTCCTGCGGTACGTGTACGCGCGCTTCCTCGTCCATGGCAGCTACAACGACTACTCTCCGGCAAGCATCGCAGCCGTCGCGGACCGCATTCATGAGCTGTTGGGAGTTTCAGCAGGCCCGCATGCTTCGACGCGGAAGCACCCGATCGATAAAGAGCAGACCGTGTTAGCCGAAGCGGTAGAAGCCTGAGCTCAGCGCTGAGCCAGCCGCGATCCGCTCGTTCAGATACAGCTCGCGACGTGTGATCGCCACGGATAGATACCTCCCTGCACGAGAGGGTAGCCACGACAGATGACAGCTTTCTTGCATTGCAATGCTCGAGCCGGTGGCTCAGCGCGGCTGGCGGCACGTCACACAATTCCATAGAATTGAAAGCATGAAAGCTGCGGAAGTCGTCGAAGCGCTGGGCGCCTTGGCTCAGGAGTCCAGACTCGCCACGTATCGGCTACTGGTGAGGCGGGGGCCGAGTGGGTACACGCCGAGCGAGCTGTGCGAGAAGTTGGCAATTCCCGCGCCGACGATGTCGTTTCACCTGCGTGAGCTGACGCGCGCGGGTTTGATCGAGTCGCGGCGCGAGGGGCGCTTCATTTACTACAGCGCGGTGTTCAAACAAATGCGCGCGCTCGTCGATTTCCTGACCGATCAGTGCTGCAGCCTGGAGGAGGTGGAGTGTGACAGCGCATGCAAGCCCGTGCCCGCCACCGCGAAGCGTCGGCGTGCCTGACTCGAGGGCAGCAGCGCATGAGGATCGAGCCAGCGCAGCCGTCCGATCTACCTTCGATTCTCTGGCTGCTGGAGTACGAAAATCTGCCCGTCGAGGATTTGACGGAGAGCTCGCTGCAACAGTTCATCGTGTGTCGGGACGATAAAGGCATCTTCG
>CBJNAT010000293.1:0-4778 GCA_966434585.1 uncultured Gammaproteobacteria bacterium
CCTCTGAAGTTGCCTACGCCAGGAGCCGCTAATGTCCACTGCCGAAAAAGAAATGAAGGCGCTCCATCGCCGTCGCGAACAGGCCAAGCCCGAGCTCGCGGCGCAGGCGAAGAAGCGTCGTAACAAGCGTGCCGACGGCGGTATTCACGCCGTGCAGCACACGATCCAAACCTCCCGCACTCAGGAGGCGGCCGAGCGCGTGCGCCCGGAGTTGCCGCCTGAGAAGCGTTGGGTCCGGGCGAGCACTCTGCCCGGCATGCCGCCACTCCCCGGCTACCACTTGAAGTGGGCACGCCGAGACGGTCGCGCACGCGGCGATCACGCGAACCTAGTCAGGTATCTCCGAGAAGGATGGGAAGTTGCCAGGAAGTCGGACTTCCCGGGGCATGCACTCCCGACCCACCGTCTCACCGACTACGGCGAAGTTATCGGGAACGAAGACACCATCCTGAT
Organism: uncultured Gammaproteobacteria bacterium; assembly: GCA_966434585.1. Classification (GTDB taxonomy): domain Bacteria; phylum Pseudomonadota; class Gammaproteobacteria; order Steroidobacterales; family Steroidobacteraceae; genus DATELY01. Next base: position 454 of record CBJNAT010000293.1, read on the forward strand.
GAAGATTGACGACAGGTTGGTGGCTCAGCGCAATGCGTTCTTCAACGATCGCCGCGATCGCGCGACATCCTCCATCAACGACACCTCCGGTCTCAACAAGGCGCTACGCAAGTCGCGTACGCACTTGGTCGAGGACAAAGACCGTTCGAAGGTGACGTTCCCGCAGGTGGAAGTTCGCCATCGCCGTCGTCCGGAGATCGATGTGCCTGAGGACGAGGATTGATCCCGTAACTCAACCAAACGCTAGAGGTCTCCCATGCCTTCCAATGTGGATTCCCCCTCGGGCTTCACGCCGAAGCGGCACGCAGCAGGTGGTGTGATTCGTCACGCCAACTACTACATCGCATCGGCGCTGGCCTCGAACATTTTCAGCGGCGACGCCGTGATCCCGGTCAACACTCACAAGCGCATCAACGTTGCAGCCGCAACGAATCGCTTGGTCGGCGTGTTCGACGGCTGCGAGTACGTCGACGCCAACGGCGAGGTGCAGATTCGCCCCTACTGGCCCACGGGCACGGCGCTCAAGACCGGCACGGTGGCCAAGGCCAAGGTCTACGACGATCCGTTCATCCTGTTCGAAGTGCAGGGCGATGAGGACATCGTCGAAGCGGACCTGGGCGCCACGGCGGACATCGTCGCGGGCGCGGGCAGCGTCTCCACCGGCAAGTCGGCGCACGAGCTCGACTCGAGCAACATCGGCACCGGGACGCAACTGCGCATCGAGGAGTTCAGCGAGGACGTGAACAACGTTCGCGACGCGAACTTCGCGAAGGTGCTCGTGCGGCTGGCGCTGCACTACTACGGCCCGGCTCTGACGGCCATTTAACCGAGCTGCTGAACTCACTGGGGAGAATGAATCATGACGATTGTACGCAGTGATCTGCGCAAGCAGCTCGAGCGCGGTTTGAACACCGTGTTTGGCCTTTCGTACCGCGAACTGCCGGAAATGTATCGCGACATCTTCGCGACCGAGTCTTCGGACAAGGCGTTCGAGGAAGAGGTGATGCAGACCGGCCTGGGCGCCGCATCGGTCAAGAACGAGGGTGCGCCGGTCGACTATGACGACATGGCGGAGACCTACACCGCGCGGTACAACCACGAGACGATTGCCAAGGCGGTGGCCATCACCGAAGAGGCGGTCGACGATGGTCTGTACGGCTCGATGGCGGCTCGCATCGGTAGAGCACTGGCTCGCTCGATGCGCTACACCAAGGAGCTGAAGGGCGCGAACGTCCTCAACTACGCCTTCGACAGCAATTTCGCCGGTGGCGATCTGGTGTCGCTAGCCAACACCGCGCATCCGCTCTATTCGGGTGCCAACCTTGCCAACACGTTCGTCACGGCCGCGGATCTGTCGGAATCCTCGCTCGAGGAAGCCGCCATCATCGTTGGTGACTGGACCGACGATCGCGGCATTCCGGTGGCAACGTCCATCAAGAAGTTGATCCTCCCAACTGCTCTGCAGTTTGTTGCAGCTCGACTGCTGATGACGCCCTACCAGCCGGACACGGGCGACAACAACATCAACGCCTTGTTCAAGATGGGCACCATCTCGCAGGGCTTCTCGATCAACCGCTACCTGTCGGATCCGGATGCGTGGTTCTTCACCACGGACAGCCCGGACGGCTTGAAGCACTTTGTCCGAAAGGCCCTGAAGAAGGGCATGGAGGGCGAGTTCGAAACCGGGAACCTGCGCTACAAGGTCAGCGAACGCTACTCGTTCGGCTGGTCGGACCCGCGTGGGGTGTTCGGTTCGGCAGGAGCGTAAACCGCGCACTTCAGCGAGTGACCGAAATCGGCGGCGCCTTTTCCCTGATCAGAACTGGACCCCTGAGAAGGATGGAGGCGCTGCCGACGTAGGTTTCAACACAAATGGCTATCTGGATGCTTGCCTGCGGGCGAGTGACACGAGGAGTTTTCCATGGGCCGACATCACATCACGCGAGCGGAAGAACTGTTCTCTGGCTCCGGTCAATACGGGGCCGCTGAAGAGGGGAAGGTCGGCTTGCCGATGACCCCGCTTTACTACCACAGCTTCGGCAGTCCAGCGGTGGCTGACGCCGATGCACTGGTCGACGCAGCAACCGGCACCGAACTGCCGAACACCGAAACGGTCACGTATACGTTCCCGGGCGCGGCGAGTCCGATCGATGGCGCGCTCGCCACGGGCATCCTCGATGTGCCGCGCAATGTCGTCGCGACGGTGACGCACGGCTCCTCGGTCGTTGCAATGACGATCCTGGTCACGGGTCTGGACGTCTACGGCGATGTGATGAGCGAGCTGCTCACGATCGCTGCGACCGGCACCTCGCAGACGGCAACGGGCAACAAGGCCTTCAAGAGCATCACTTCTGTGGCCATCACTGCCGCAGCCGATGCCGAGGCCAACACGCTCGATCTGGGCACGGGGGTGAAGCTGGGACTGCCGCATCGGGTGGACGAGAACGGCATGATGGTGGCCAAGGTCGATGGAGCAACCGATGCGGCAACCTTCGTGGAGGCAGTCGCGACGGATCCGGCCACCACGACCACGGGCGATGTGCGCGGCACGGTGACGTTCGCCTCAGCGCCCGATGGCACGAAGAAGCTCGCCTGCCTCTACAAGATCGCCAACGTGACGACGAAGGTCATGGCCTACGGTGTAGATCAGGCCTGAGTTCGGTTTCTCACTCCCGCGCCGATGGTGGGCGCGGGCGGTGAGCGCGGTCTTGATCCTCGAGGAGCGTTCGCATGCCTCAGCCTACTCGCAAGCCTTCCATCGTTGCCGATGCGGTGGTGTTCCCGCCGTCTTCACAGCCACGCTCGGACATCTATCGATGGCCACAAGCCCCGCTGGCGCACGAAGCCACTGCCGGCACCTCATCGACGGCGCTCGATCTCGAGGGTGCACGACTCATTCGCGTGAGTTGCGATGAGGACACGTACATCGCGTTCGGCGACGTGACCGTGGTCGCGGCCGCGGATGACACCTCACATCTGTTCTTGCGCGGGAGCGAGTACGTGCCGGTGCCGCTTGATGCGAATGGCGTCGCCTACACGCACATGGCGCACATCCAGAAGGACACGGCTGGCGTGATTCAGGTGTCGGTGGTTCCGCAATCCAACGGGTGACGCGATGCGAATGATCGTTGCTTTGGTACTCGTACTCCTGGCTGGAGTGGCGCAGGGCGCTCAGAACTTGCCGCTCATTTGTAGCCAGCCTGGGGTAACAGGCGACGCGGTGTGCGACAAAGCGAATCGCACGTACCAAGCGCCCACTGCAACCACGATGGTCAATGTTGAGCCGGGCGGCTGGGTGCCGTTCAGCGCGGCTACGACAGGCATTCTCGTGTGCAGGGCTGAGTTGGCGCTGGGGTCGGGATCCGATTCGTGCGCTGTCGACGATAAGGTCCGAGTCGCTAAGTGCGAGGTGTATGGCGCGAACTGCGCCAATGATGACGAGTACTCGGTCACGCTCGCGGGCTCCGACGTCCACATCAAGTGGAAGGTGCTGGGCGTGGGTGGGTGTGTCGCCAGTGGAGGCTGGACGGGCGATCGGCCGGCGATGGGAGAGGCGACCATCAATAACGTCACCTCCAGCGCCACCTACACCCTGCGGTGTGAACGGCCGGGCGCTGTCACGCTGACATGGACCGCGCCCACGAAGAACGTCGATGGGTCGGCTCTGACGGATCTTCGAGGCCACACCATCGTGCACGGTAGCAGCGAGTCGGCGCTGACCGAACTGATCAAGGTGGACTCGCCGAGCATCACCACCTACCGAGTCGAGGGCTTGCCGGCTGGCAATCGCTTCTTTGCCGTTCGAGCGTTCAACGCCAAAGGCACTGAAAGCGCGAACAGCAATGTTCTGAGCAAGCTCATCAGCACGGAGCCGAAGGTCTTCACTAGAGCTGTGACGGTCGCAGAGACGGTCCCCGAAGCACCCACAGGGTTGGCCGTGAAAGACGACACGACCGCCTATGAGCTCCAAAAGACAACAGACAAACTCGCATTGCGCAGGGTTGGGTCCGTTGCGACAGGCACTCAGTGCGACGAGGCGCAAAGCGCGTTGGGCTTGTTCGTCGTACCGCGATCCAAACTGATCCTCGATGATCCGAGTAAGCCACGCCCTTTGGTTGTGCTGGCTCGGTGCGGGTGAGCTATGGCGCTACAAGCGAGGGTGGTGACGGTCCCGGCACGGGCTGATGGGGTTACGTTCTCCACTGCGAAAGAAGTGACGTTCACACCGAAAGTGGTGTGGGATCTCAGTAACTTCCCCTCGCTCGCGAACCTGCAGCTCGGCGCCGCCGCCGTCAGCATCGATCTGCGCGATTACATGAGCGGTG
>CBJNAT010000294.1:0-4770 GCA_966434585.1 uncultured Gammaproteobacteria bacterium
CAGGGATGTGCCAATGCCGTGGGCGCAGGACGCGCAGGAACGGCCCTGTACCCGGATGGCGCTCGATGCGACCGTGGGAGTGAAGCTATATGCCCGCCGAGATGACAGGTGCAGTGTTGGCGTTGATGTTCGTGATGATCATCGCGATCTCAACGCAGTGGCGCCGCGCACGACAGTCGACGCTCGATTTGCAACTCCTGCAAAGCGGCGCACTCGCCACCGGCAAGGTGCTCGCCATCAATCGGCCGTTCGGCTTGCCCCACGAGGCACACGTCTATTTCAGCTACACGTTGCCGAGTGGCGAATCGCTCATGCGTTGCTGCTCCATCGACCTGCGTGCACTGCGTGAACAACCTGCGGTGCAAATCCCAAGCGTCGGCACCTGCGTCGCAGTGCGTTACCTGCCGCAAGCGCCTGAGCACGCGCTGCTGCCGTCGCTACTGCCGTGTCTCGCCGGTTTCCAGGCGACTCGTATCGTTCCCTCCAGCGTGTAGGCGCTCGCCTCGCCTTTCGCGGCGGAACCCTTATGTCGGCTTCGCGGTTACCGCTGAGCAGCGAAAGCCAGCAGTTCGGAGGTAATCGCCATGACGATTCGTGAGTTTTGGCACGACATTCGCGACCGCTTCAGCGACGAGCCGCGACACGCATCGCACCGCGATCGAGATTGGCAGCGATCGTGGGAACGCAACCGCTCCGATGAGCAGCGCCAATTCAGCAATGCACGCGACTGGGAACGCAGAGATCGAGACGCGTGGCGCGACGACCGTACGCGAATCGGCCCGACAGACACCGAACGTTTCCTGCAGAACACCAGCGGACGCACGCGTGGCTCTTACCACCCGGAAGTTTCCAAAGACATAACGTGGAGCGCTGCTGATCGTTCGGGTGACTGGACCGGGCGCGACATCGACGACTTTTCAGAGTACGGCGTCGGCTACGTCGAGATGGGCTGGCCGGATCGCTACTCGTCCACGCTCTATGGCGTGAGCTATCGCGGTCGCGGCCCTCAGAACTATCGGCGCAATGACGACCGGATTCGTGAGGATATCTGCGAGCTGATGACTGAAGACGATGAGCTGGATCCGTCCGAGGTCGAGGTCACCGTGCAGAACGGGGAGGTGACACTGATCGGCTCGGTCGAGAGCCGCGGCGACAAGCGGCGCGCGGAGCATCTGGCCGAACGCGTGCCAGGTGTGTGGGATGTGCACAACCGCCTGCAAGTGATGCGAGCCCGCGATACGTTCCTTGGTAATCGCGAAGCGCTGGCGGGTAGCTCGCTGGGAGCAACAGGCACGCGTCAGTAGCGCAGGTTCAAACCGCTCGCCGTTGCCAGCGGGCGGAAGGCTCGCTGGCGACTGGCTAGCTGGCCAGAAGGCGATCCGGAATTTTTTTTGGCCGGCAGATCAGCAAGTCAGCCGCCAGTCGCCGCTTGTAGTTGGCGCAGCTACAAAGAATCTCTTACCTCTGCCAGCAGCTCGTACGAGCGCAGCCGTTTCGCGTGATCGAAGACTTGCGTCATGACGATCAGCTCGTCGGCGCGTGTCCGTGCGATGTAGTCCTCTAGCCTCGCTTTCACCGTCGCCTTGGATCCCACGGCCGCGAAGGCCAGCGTTTGCCGCAGCATGGCTTGATAGTCGGGGGGTAGTGATTCTTCGTAGCCTTCGATCGGCGGCGGCAGCTGACCCGGACGCCCGGTGCGCAACGCGACGAACGATTGCTGCATCGAGCTGCTCAAGAATCGCGCCTCCTCATCCGTATCCGCCACGACCGCGCTCATGCCGAGCATCGCGTAGGGTTTTGCGAGCTGTTGCGACGGCTTGAATCGCTCGCGATACACCCGCAGCGCCTCGAGCGTGAGCTGCGGGGCGAAATGAGCCGCAAACGAGAAGGGCAGGCCCAACTCTGCCGCGAGCTGCGCACCGAACAGGCTCGAACCCAGGATCCAAACCGGCACTCCAAGACCGGCGCCAGGAACAGCGACCAACCGTTGTCCTGCTTCGGCAGGCGCGAAGTAGGACATCAGCTCGAGCACGTCCTGTGGAAACTCATCCGGATCGGAATGCAACGTGCGCCGCAGCGCGCGCGAGGTGAACGGATCCGAGCCGGGTGCGCGACCCAAACCCAGATCGATGCGGCCGGGAAAGAGGGCTTCGAGCGTTCCGAATTGCTCGGCGATCACAAGCGGCGCATGGTTCGGCAACATGATACCGCCGGCCCCGACGCGGATCGTTTGGGTGCCGCTGGCAACATGGCCGATCAATACCGCAGTGGCGGCACTGCCCACACTCGGCATGCCATGATGCTCCGCGAGCCAGAAACGCCGATAGCCCAACCGCTCCGCGAGCTGCGCCAGTTCGATACTGGCCTGGAACGCGCGGGCTGCTGTGGAACCCGCTGTGATAGGCGCGAGATCAAGGACGGACAACGGAATCATGCGGAGTCTGTAGCTGTCATAACGGGGAATCGATGCCGCGCGGGCAATGGAGCAGTCGGCTAGTCTGCTAGTCGGCTAGTCTGCTAGCCAGAGGAGAAGAAAGCTCTTCTCTGGCTAGCAGACTAGCCGACTAGCAGACTTCTTCCCCCCCCCCCCAGAGAGCGGCCAAGCTTTCCGCCGGGCCGGTGGCAAGTTCACCCCAAGTTCATTGAGGGGAACGCACGATGAGCGTGTACGTTACCCACCATGTCACCCGAACGCTGTCATGAACACTAGAGCGCGACTCAGCTTGAGAGCACTGTTCCTGGTGCTGCTGCTGTGCGCGATGGCGATCGAAATCGCGGCGGCTGAAGAGCCTTCGGTCGATCCCCCGGATCGCGTCGCGCGGCTCAGCTACACCGAAGGAGAAGTATCGGTTGCACCGGCAGGCACGGACGAGTGGGCGGAGGCCGTGCTCAATCGCCCCCTCACCAGCAGCGATCGCGTCTGGGTCGAATCCGGCGCTCGAGCCGAGCTGCAGGTGGACTCGGCCCTCGTTCATCTGGATGGCGACACCGGCTTCAGCATCCTCGAGCTGAACGATGACGTGATGCAGATGAGCCTGACGGAAGGCGCGGCGACGGTGCGAGTATTTCGTCGACGTGAAGGCGAGACGCTGCAGGTCGAGACACCGAACGGCCGTATCGAGCTGCTGCATCCGGGCGAATACACCATCGAGGTGAATCCCGACGATGATGAGACGCTCGTGAAGGTGCGCTCGGGTGATGCCGAGGTGCTCGCGGGCGATGACAGTCACGTCGTGCGCAAGGGCGAAGCGCTGGTCGTGCGTGGCGCCGAGAACGCCGACGTGCAGTCCGCGCGCTCCGGCAGCCGCTCCGAGTTCGAGCAGTGGGCCAACGATCGTGCTCGCGAGCGCGAGGAGTCGCCTTCCACTCGCTACGTTTCGTCCGAGGTCATCGGTCATGAGGATCTCGACGACCACGGCGAATGGATCTACGAACGCGAGTACGGCCATGTGTGGCGCCCGCTCTATGTGTCAGTCGACTGGGCGCCGTATCGGTATGGACGTTGGGTGTGGATCGCGCCGTGGGGCTACACCTGGATCGACGATGCGCGCTGGGGCTTCGCGCCTTTCCATTACGGTCGCTGGGCTCACATCCGCAACCGCTGGTGCTGGGTGCCTGGGCCGCGTTACGTGCGGCCGGTGTACTCGCCCGCTCTCGTGGCTTGGACTGGGGATGCGGGCACGCGCATCGGTTGGTTCCCGCTCGGCCCGCGCGATGTGTACGTGCCCGGGTATCGCCACTCGCCGCGCTACGTACGTCGGGTGAACGAATGCAACTCGCGCTTCCTGCGTGATCGCGATCTGCGCGCACTCGCCTCGCGTCCGACCTTGCGCCAGGACTATCGTTTCGCACGTTCGCCCAACGCGATCACGATGGTGGACCGCGACCGCTTCCTTGCCGGGCGCTCACTGTCGGGCGCACGCTTCGGCCTCGATGATCGCGATATGGATCGATGGCGCGCGCAGCCTCGACCACCGGCCCTGACCCCGTATCGAGAAAGTGTGCTCGGCGGTGCACCGCGGCCCCAGTTGCGCGAGCTGCGTGAGTACGATCGGCAGCGCCAGGAGTTTCCGCGGTATCGCACGCCGAGCCGCATTCCCTTCGAAGCCGAACGACGCGCAATCGAAGCAAACGGCGGACAGCCACCGACCCGCGCCGAACTGCGCGACCGCGGCCCGAAGCGCAGCGATGATTTCCGCGGGCGTGGATGGCGCGAACAACGCAACGGCCAGCGCACGTTGAGTACGGCGGAATCGACACCCTCCGAGCGCGAACCGCGGGCGCTGCATGAGCTCGGTCCGATCCGCTCCCCGCTGCCGCCGGGTCAGCGCACGTGGGAGACACAACGACCTCACGCTCTCGAACGTGAAGTGCCTACGGCCAACCCCGACCGCCGGCGTCATCCCGATGGTTCCTCTGGCCTGCGCTCACCCAACCGCAGCTGGAACTCCGGTGTGGGCGATGAAATGCGCGAGCGCGCACAGCGCGATCGTCCCGCGATGCGCATGCCGGATCGGCCGTCTACGACTCCCCGCGACACGCCCGCACGCATCGAACCCACGCCGCAAGCAAGTCCGCAGAGTCCGCGTGCCGCCCCATCCAGCCCATCACCGACAGCGCGAGGCGATGGTGGACGCGGCCGCACCCTGCACTCCGGACCACAGCAGAGACATTCGGTACAGCAACGCTGACCTGCGCACGGATGCTCCTCATGTTTTAGAACGTGCTGAGGCCGGTCGCCTCCATCAGGCGATACCGCCAATAGCGTAC
>CBJNAT010000295.1:0-4762 GCA_966434585.1 uncultured Gammaproteobacteria bacterium
CCTGTCGACGGTGTCGGCGTGTCCGCTCGCCGAAGTCGCCGCTGCGACGACCAAGCCTTTTTGGTTTCAGCTGTACATGATCAGAGACCGTGTGTTCATGCGCGAGCTGTTGTGGCGGGCACGAGACCTGGGTTGCTCCGCGCTCGTGTTCACGGTGGATATGCCCGTGCCTGGATCACGTTACCGCGATTACCGCTCGGGGCTCGCGGGAGCGCCCGGACTCGCTGGAGCGATGCGAAGAGTGTGGCAAGGAGCCAGGCATCCGCGTTGGGCGTGGCGCGTTGGCGTGCGTGGACGGCCGCATAGTCTCGGCAATGTCGCGCCCATCTTGGACAAGAACACCGGGCTGGAAGATTTCTTCGCATGGATGCGCCAGAACTTCGATCCGACGGTGACTTGGCGCGATTTGGAGTTCATCCGCAACGAATGGCGCGGGCCTTTAATCATCAAAGGCATTCTCGACCCTGAAGATGCAGTCACCGCACGAAGTGTCGGTGCCGATGGGATCGTCGTTTCCAATCATGGCGGGCGGCAGCTTGACGGTGTGCCGTCGACCGCTCGCGCGTTGCCACCCATTGTCGACAAGCTGGAAGCCTCGCTGCCGGTGTTGGTCGACGGCGGCGTTCGCTCCGGACTCGATGTCGTGCGCATGCTTGCACTCGGCGCACGCGGCATCTTGTTGGGTCGAGCGTGGGTCTATGCGCTCGCTGCTGATGGGGAACGTGGCGTCGTGCAACTCTTGCGGCTCATCGAAGCCGAAATGCGGGTTGCCATGGCGCTCACCGGCGTGACACGTATCGAAGCGATCGATCGCAGCACTCTGGTGTGCTCCGCGCGGCCATAACGATAACCACAGACATAGGAGCTATTCATGAATCCATTGCTGGGTGTGTTCTTTCACTGGCTCGGGGGCGTGGCGTCGGCCAGCTTCTACGTTCCCTACAAACGCATTCATCGGTGGTCCTGGGAAATATTCTGGCTGACGGGCGGGGTGTTCTCGTGGATCGTGGCCCCGTGGGTGTTCGCGAGTGTGCGTACGAATGATCTTCTGGGCGTGTTGAGTGACACTCCCGGACACGTCTGGTTCTGGTGCTACTTCTGGGGTGTGATGTGGGGGTTGGGTGGCCTGACCTTTGGACTTACGATGCGCTATCTGGGCCTATCGCTCGGCATGGCAGTGGCGTTGGGTCTCACGACCATCATCGGCACGATGGGTCCTCCCATCTTTCGCGGCACGCTTCCCGCGCTGGCCGCGACAACTGGCGGCAAGATCACGTTCGTGGGCATTGCGCTGACGCTCATCGGCGTTCTCATTGTTGGAAGGGCAGGGCATGCCAAGGAGCAGGACCTCGCACGGACCGGTGGACACTCCGGGATTGCCGAGTTCGACCTCAAAAAAGGCATTCTCATCGCCGTCTTTTCTGGGGTGATGAGCGGCTGCTTCGCTTGGGGGCTCGACGCAGGTCAACCGATACGCACTCTCACGCTCGCTGCGGGCACCGATGCATTGGCGCAGGGTTTGCCGGTGCTATGCGTCGTCTTGCTTGGCGGATTCACCACCAATTTTCTCTGGTGCGCTTATCTCATTCGCCGCAACCGTAGCGTGGGTGAGTTCATGGGTCGCAACGGCATGATTGCCGAGTTGGACAGCAGGCGGCCACGGTTGTTGAGCAACTATCTGTTGGCCGCGTTCGGTGGGACGTTGTGGTACTTCCAATTCTTTTTTTACACGATGGGCGAGAGCCAAATGGGGCGTTACAGCTTCTCCAGTTGGACGCTGCACATGGCCTCCATCATTCTGTTCTCGACCTTGTGGGGGTTCGGGCTCAAGGAATGGAGTGGTGCGAGTCAACGCACTCGTTCACTCGTATACCTGGGCATTGCTTCGCTAATTGGATCCACCGTCGTGATTGGATGGGGAAACTATCTGAATCGGTAGTGACCTGCCGCTCCGTGCTCGCCAAAGAAGAAGTGAAAGCACAGGAGGTTATGCCGTGAGTTCAGTGTTTAATGCGTCAAGGAAAGCTGCCGGCATCTGTATGCGGTTCTAGCGCTGGCGGCGAGTGAGAACGACTAGAACCTATCTCAAAATGCCTGCGAGCCGATTTCTTGACGTTCCGGCGGTGCTCGGAATCCTCACATATCTGCATATATGCTGCGGTTCCTGCGCTCCGGCGGAACGCCAATAAACGTCTCTCGGCGATTTTGAGATAGGTTCTAGTAACTCTTGCGGTAACTCAAGCTCGATGACGGTAAGCGGACGAAGCACATCAACCACTTACATCTTCGATGTGATCCTCCGCGGCCCACTAATTTATAGTCCGCTGCGAGCCACCTATCTACAATCACGCTGCCTCGAGCGTCGATCCAAGTCGTGACGCCGAAGTCAAACGTCCACTTTTCTACTGCGGCATATCAAGCATCCAGACGGTCGCGAAGTTGAGCAAACTATGAAGCTCGAGATCAATGGCGTCGCGCACGAGGTTGATGTCGATCCTGCCACGCCCTTGCTGTGGGTGTTGCGTGATTACCTCGGGCTGACGGGCACGAAGTTCGGCTGTGGCATCGCCCAGTGCGGTGCCTGCACCGTGCACATCGACGGGCAGGCGACACGCTCGTGTGTGGTGCCGGTGGAAGCCGTCGCGGGCGCGAAAATCACCACCATTGAAGGCTTGTCGGCCGACGGCACGCATCCGCTGCAGACTGCGTGGGTCGAGCTGAACGTGCCGCAATGCGGCTATTGCCAGTCGGGCATGCTGATGGCGGCAGCGTCACTGTTGCGCAATACGCCGCATCCGACCGATGCGGAGATCGATGCTGCGATCACGAACATCTGCCGGTGCGGGACCTATCCGCGCATTCGTGCCGCGATCCACAAAGCTGCGGGGCACAAGGAGACCACATGAGCGCGCCCGTTGCATCGCTCACGCCCGGCGCACTGACGCGGCGCGAGTTCATGATTCGCACGGCCATGGTCGGCGGTGGCCTCGCGATCGGCGTCGTGGGACCAGACACCGTTGCCGCGGCTGGCGACTCTGCAAGCAATGCAGCCGGCAATGCGCAAGCCGCTGAGGTGGGCGCCTGGATACTCATCGGTGCCGACGACACGATCACTGTGCGTGTGCCTACACCGGAAATTGGCAATGGCGTACTGACGCAGGTGCCGCTCACGGTGACCGAAGAGCTGAACTGCGACTGGTCGAAGGTGCGCGCCGAATTCGCGCCTGTGAATCGTGATTACCGCGAAAAGGGTGTGTACTCGGCATCCGGCGGTGCGCTGGGCTTCTTCTCCGGCCGGTCCACCATGAGCACACGCCTGCAGGCCTTGTTGCAGGTGGGTGCGAGCGCACGCGAGCGCTTGAAAGCAGCGGCAGCAGCACGCTGGGGCGTGCCTGTGAGCGTGATCACTGCGAGCGACAGCGTGTTGACGAACACGCGTGACGGCCGCACGTTGCGCTATGGCGAGGTTGCTGCGGAGGCAGCAAAAATAACCCTGGCAAGCGAGCCCAAGCCCAAGCCGCACAGCGAGTGGCGGCTGTTGGGCAAGACCAGCACCGGCAAGCTCAATAATCCCGAGATCGTGAAGGGTGCGGCCGTGTTCGGCATCGATGTCCGACTGCCGAACATGCTCTACGCAGCCCTGATGCAGGCGCCGGTTCATGGCGGCAGGCTCAAGCGTTATGACTTCGATGCCGTGAAGAACAGGCCCGGTGTGCGCGGAGTGGTCGTCGTGGACCCGAGGGAAGCGCGCCAGCCGCTCATGCCGGCAGAGCTCATCAATGATGAGAAGACCGCGGCACAAAGCGGTATTGCCATCGTGGCGGATCACTACTGGCAGGCACGTCAGGCGCTCGAGGCCATGCCCATCGAATGGGACGATGGACCGGGTGGACAATGGCAATCGACGGAGCAGGTTTACGCGGCCGCGCATGCCGCAGTCGCTCAACCGGGCACTCAAGTGTTTCGCAACACCGGGTCCGTCGATGACGCCTTCAAGAGCGGCAAGCTCATCGAAGCAACTTATCTCACGCCCTTCTGCGATCACGTCGCGCTGGAGCCGCTGAACGGCACGGCGTGTGTGACGAAGGATCGCGTCGATCTTTGGCATCCGACCCAACACCCGCTGCACGCGCATCTCGTCGCCATCTCTGAAACCGGTGTGGCTCCAGAGAACGTCTACGTGCACCAGACGTTTGTCGGCGGCGGCTTCGGCCGGCGCGTGTACGGCGATGACGTGCGCATGGTCGTGGCGGTGGCCAAGAAATTCCCAGGCCGTCCCATGCATGTCATTTGGTCACGCGAGCAGAGCATCACACAGGGTCGCTATCGCGCTTTGCAGGTGACGCGGTTGAAGGCGTCGCTCGATGAGCGTGGCTATCCACGTGCGATCGCCATGCATGCTGCGGGGCGCGGCATTTACCCGGTCGGTTCCCTCGACTCACCCTACATGAGCGGCCCGAATGCGCGCATCGAATACACCGAGCTGCCGCTGCACGTGTTGACCGGTCCGTACCGCGGTCCGAGCTACAACAGCAATGCGTTCGTCTTTGAAAGCTTCATCGATGAATGTGCCCACGCGGCCGGTATCGATCCGCTGGACTATCGGCTGCATCTCTTGCACGACTGGCCCGTGCCGGGATGGAAGCAAACACTGCTGGAAGTGGCGCGCAAGGCGCACTGGGGCAAGAAGCTGCCCAAGGGCCAAGCACAGGGTTTAGCGGTGGGCAGCTGGACGGGGGGCGGCGATCCGAAGTTCGGCACG
>CBJNAT010000296.1:0-4756 GCA_966434585.1 uncultured Gammaproteobacteria bacterium
CAACAATGCCTTCGCGCCGTGGCGCGGCGCCGACGCGGCGGCGCTGCTCGCCGGTGTCAGCGACGCGAACTGGCAGCACACCATCGATCTCGGGCTGAACGTGTTGTTCCGTCTGACGCGTGCCGTGTTGCCCATCATGGAACAACAGGGTGGTGGCGCCATCGTGAACATGTCGTCCACCGCGGGCTATCACGCGGAGCGCCACATCTCGGCGTACGCGGTGGCCAAGGCGGGGGTGATTCAACTCACCAAAGCAACCGCGGTCGAATACGGTAGCCGCGGTATTCGTTGCAACGCAGTGTGTCCCGGTGTGATTCGCACGCCCATGATCGAGGGTGCGCCGCTGGATGCGAACTTCTTGCAGGGCATTCCACTCGGCAGACTGGGCGAACCAGAAGAAATCGCCCATTGCATTTTGTTTCTCGCATCGGACCTTGCGACCTATGTGACGGGCGCAGTACTGGTGGTCGATGGCGGACGAACCATCTGAGCGCAACTTCAATGGTTACGGTTGTAGTCTCCCTAGACGATGACTCGCACACGGTGACTCACGCCCAATACCTTGAAAGTTGAATGAGGTTTACGCAGGTTGCCGGATGAATGCTGTCGTTGCCCCTGATCGTGACGCGCGGCTTGCCGCTTTTCGCGAAGAAGCACGTGCATGGTTGGCCGCAAACGCAATCCACGAGCAGGCGCCGAGCGATGGCCCGGCGTCGCGCGAGTTCGTGCTTCGTTGGCAGCAGCTTCAGCATCAGGGAGGCTGGACAGGACTCACGTGGCCCAAGGAGTACGGAGGCCGCGCTCTTGCCGCGCTCGAGCAGATCGTTTGGTTCGAGGAGTACGCGAAATCCGGTGCGCCAAGCACCCACGATGCCTCATTCGTGGCGATGAATCATGCCGGCCCGACGCTGATTGCGTGTGGGACTGCCGAGCAAAAAGAATTTCACCTCCCCAAGATTCTGCGAGGCGAGGTCATCTGGTGTCAGGGCTTTTCCGAGCCGGGCGCGGGTTCTGACCTTGCCAGCTTGCGTACGAGCGGACGAGTCGTCGGCGATGAGATCGTGATCTCCGGTCAGAAGATCTGGAGCAGCTATGCCGACATCGCTGACTATCAGGAACTGTTGATCAGAACTGACCCGACTTCGAGCCGGCATCACGGTTTGAGTTGGGTGATCTGTCCGATGGATGCGCCCGGAATCACCGTTCGTCCCATTCGGACGATGGCCGGGCCGCGAAAATTTTGCGAGGTCTTCTACGACGACGTCCGTCTGCCTGTTGCCAACGTCGTTGGCGGACTCCACGACGGTTGGCGCACGGCGATGTCGACGCTCGGCTTCGAGCGCGGCACTGCGTCCGTCGCTCTGCAAATTCGACTCGTTCACAAGGTCGAGGCACTGATCGCGGCTTGTCAGGATCCCGTGCTGATGGCGCGGCTCGCGGATCTACGCGCGGAGGTCGCGGCGCTACGAGCGATGACTTACCGGATCGCACTGACGAACGAAGGCGGCTCTCCCGGCTCTGAAGGGTCCATCGTGCGGCTCTATTTTGCCGAGCTGACTCAGCGCGTCACCGAGGCGGCCATCGAGCTGTATGGCATCAG
The DNA here is from genome assembly GCA_966434585.1 of uncultured Gammaproteobacteria bacterium. Taxonomy (GTDB): domain Bacteria; phylum Pseudomonadota; class Gammaproteobacteria; order Steroidobacterales; family Steroidobacteraceae; genus DATELY01. Next base: position 1,601 of record CBJNAT010000296.1, read on the forward strand.
CTCGCCGCAGGTGCTGCAGGATCATGGTTGGGGCTATGACTATCTCGACGGATTCTCCGAGGCAATCGCGGGAGGTACCGTGGAGATTCAAAGAAACATCATCGGCGAGCGAGTGTTGGGCCTGCCGCGGGGGGCGCGATGAGCGCGCTTCTGCCGAGTCAAGAGCAGCGGGAGTTCGTGGAGGAGTTTCTGCGTCCGCTGGCGACTCTACTGCCTGTGAGTCGCTTGCAGAAAGACGTCTCGAGCGATGTCGCGAGTTGGAATTCACTCGCCGAATTGGGCTGGCTCGCGGCCGCAGCCTCGGAGGACGTCGGCGGTGTCGGGTTGAGCGCAGTCGAGTGCGCTCTGATGAGTCAGCGCCTGGGTGAATTCCTTGCCTCGCCCACGGTAGTTGCAACGATCGTTGCGGCGCGGCTGCTTGAAGCTTCCCAGCCCGAGTCGTCCAAGACCCTCGCATCGGGCGAGGTGCGCGCCGCGTTCGGTTTCGTCGGTAGTGACGGACTGCCGATGGCCGTCGACCCCATGGACGCCGCACTGCTGGTGGTGATCGGCAAGAACGCGGTGTCCATACACGCAGTGCAGCGGTACGGCGCTCCTCTGAGCGAGGCGCACACGCTATGGTCGAGCAGTCTGCGTTCGTGCGTGATGGCCAAAACGCTCTTGACGACATCCGATCCGATCGAGACGGCGAACGTGTTGGTGATGCTCGCTGCACAGAGCGCCGGCATCGCAGTTGCTTCGCGGGATACGGCGGTGGAATACGCAAAGCTGCGTCAGCAATTCGGCCAGCCGATCGGCGCCTTCCAGGCGGTCAAGCATCAATGCGCGGATATGGCGGCGCGAGCGTTGGCTGCTGTTGACCTCGTCTGCTTTGCATCCGTTGCCGTGGCTGAATCTCGTGATGACGCGCCCTTCCTGTCTGCTGCTGCCTTGAACCTCGCCGTTCGCAGCGCCGTTCTCAACGCCGGTTCCAACATTCATATCCACGGCGGAATGGGCTTCAGCCAGGAGTGCTCTGCACATCACTACCTCAAGCGTGCGCGGGTCCTGGAAGCTCTGGCGGGAGGAGTGTCAGGGGTGCGCCAGCGGGTGATGGCGATGGATCCTCGCCTTGCGGGTTGAGCGAAGTCACTGCGTACGTCATTTGAGGGTCGAATAAAGATGCAGATTCGTGAGCTTGCGTATGTACTGGTGGGGGCTCCCACTGTCGAAGAGTGGCGCCGCTTCGCAACGGGCGTTGTCGGAGCCATGACATCTACGACCAGTGAAGGTGTTCTCCACATCAAGATCGATGAGCGCGCGTTTCGTATCGCAGTACTTCCCGATCACCCGAATGGTTTGATGGCCAGCGGCTGGCTGGTCGCGGGACCTCGGGAGTTCGAAGCGGCTCGGGCGTCCTTCGAAGCGGACGGGGTTGCGATCCAGGACGGCGATGAACGCGGTGCTCAACTGCGGTGTGTGCAGGCGTACTTCGGGTTCACGGATCCGGCCGGTCAAAGACACGAAATCGCCTGGGGACCCATCTCCGATCATGCGCCGTTCGCCTCCCCGGCGGGCGTGAGTGGCTTCGTCACCGACGGTTTGGGATTCGGGCACGTCGTGCTGAGCGCGGTGGAGGCATTCGATGAATCGGTGGCCTTCTGGACGAAACCTGGACGGTTCGTGTTGTCGGATATTCTTCGGTTACCGATTCCACAAGCGCCATCACCCCCGCGTGTGTATTTCCTTCATTGCGCCAACCCGCGCCAACACAGTCTTGCGCTGGGCGAAGTGCCGGTGCCGGGCGGCTGCATCCACATCATGTTCGAGGTGAAATCGTTGGACGATGTGGGTCGCTGTCTCGACCGCGCGACTGCGCAAGGCGTCAAGATCGTGGCGACACTCGGAAGGCATGTTAACGACGACATGGTCTCCTTCTACATGGGCACCCCCGCCGGATTCGCGCTCGAATTCGGGTGGGGCGGCAAGCAGGTGGATTGGCGCGAGCATGCGGCGTTCGAAACGACGCGCGGTAGCGATTGGGGCCACGTTTGGGCTCCGCCGGGTTAGTAGACACCGCGCACCCCACTACCTGGTTTCTTTTTCGATGGCCGTGTGAGAAGCCCAGGGCGCGTCGTCTGGCAAGACGACGCGCTCGCAGTGCGGAGTTCTCTATAAGCACGGTGACGTTCCATTCGCAACAGAGGGCAAGGTGTCATGGGTGCACGAGCGGAGCTTCTACGCCTGCGGGACTCGGCTGATCCCATAGCACATTCACCCGTCGAGCTTGCCGGGTTGAGGTTGGAGGCCGTGCGCGAACTCTTCGCGGAGCGCCGTGCCCAAGTCTCGCTGCTCGATCGCCTGGCGCGCGAGAACGGGATCAGCGAAATCGCGAGCCTGGCAGATGCCGTGCCGCTGCTGTTCTCGCACACGACTTACAAGTCCTATCCCCACGCCTTTTTGAAGAACAAACAATGGGGCCGATTGCAGCAATGGCTCGCGATGGTCTCGGTGCATTCACCGAAAGATGTGAATGTCGACGGTGTGGATGATGTGGATGCCTGGATCGAGCGCCTCTGGCAAGCCGGTCATCTGGTGGCGACGACCAGTGCGACGTCGGGCAAGGTTTCGTTGTTGCCCCGCGATGCCGAAGATCACGAGTTCAGCCGTGCGTTCGCGACACGCATGCCGGGTTGGCCCAAGCCGATCAAGCCAGACAACAGTCGACACTATTTCAGTTTCGGTCCCAAAGCCGGCTCGTACGTCGCCATGTTCATGGGGCAGTTCATTGCGGATGCTTTTGCACGTCCCGACTCGCGTCATTACCTGTCGAATGAGCGGCTCAAGGTGGCCGAAGTGTCGCGCATGGCCGAGCTGCGCACTCGCATTGCCGAAGGCACCGCGGCACCCAGCGAGATCGCCGCGCTGGAAGCGCGCAGCGCCGCGCAAGCGGCGGCCACAGCTGCCCGTCTCGACGAAATGCTGGAGACCATCCTCGCCGTGCGTCACGAGCCGATGTACATCGTCGGATTGTGGGGACAGCTCTGGTCGCTGATGCAACGTGCACGCGAGAAGGGTATTGCACCGGGGCAGTTCAACTCAGAGACGTTGGTGTCCACCGGGGGCGGCATGAAAGGCGCGAAGCTACCAGCCGACTATCAAGAGCAGATCCTGGAT
>CBJNAT010000297.1:0-4736 GCA_966434585.1 uncultured Gammaproteobacteria bacterium
GCAGCGCTTTCAACGGGTGCATCGTTCCACCATCGTCAATCTCGAGCGCGTGCGTCGTCTGCGTCCCTACAGCAACGGCGAGTACTTTTTGACTTTGATCGATGGACAGGAGGTCAAGCTCAGCCGTTCTTATCGTGACAAAGTTCATGAGTTCTTACACAAGTGAGCAAGGGGTCGAGGATGCACTTAGGCAATGCGGTGTCGGCCGCTTGGTACGTGAGCCTCGCGCTGCTGCTCAGCGGCTGCGATCGAGAGGCGCCAGCGCGCAAGCTGGATGTGTGGTACGTGCCGACGACGCATGAGCTCGTCAACCGGATGCTGCAGATGGCGAACGTCGGTCCTGGCGATGTCGTCTATGACCTCGGCTGCGGCGACGGTCGCATCGTGATCGCGGCTGCACGGCAGTTCGGTGCGCGCGGCGTGGGTATCGACCTCGATCCAAAACTCATCCGCGTCGCGCGCGCGAATGCGAGGGCGGCTGGCGTGGAACACCTGGTTCGTTTCGAAGTGGGCGACCTGTTCCAAGCCGATGTGAGGGAGGCTTCGGTAGTCATGCTCTATCTCTTGCCGAGCATGAACCGCAAGCTGCAGCCGAAATTGTTAGCAGAGCTCGCGCCGGGCACACGCATCATTACGCACGATTTCGGTTTTGGTCCGGAATGGCCGGCGGAGGAAACTCACGACTTCGGCACGGACATCCTGTTCCGCTACACCGTGCCCCAGCGTCGGGCCGCGAGCCACACCACGGCACCCGTAGCCATCACACCCAAAGCGACATAGACCGCGTGCTGCGATTGCGCATAGACGAGGCTCGAGTAGAAAAGATAGGCGCAGGTGAGCACGAAGATCGCGGGAATCACGGGATAGCCAGGCACGCGAAAGCCGCGGGTGCGTTGCGGATGCTTGTGTCGGAGCACGAAGAGCGCGGCGCCGGTCAGCATGAAGAAGAACCAGAACACGGGCGCCGTGAACTCCACCATCACGTGAAAGCCGTTGGACTCGATGGCGCCGAATGCAATGAGGAGCAGTGCAATGCCGGCCTGCACCAGAAAGCCGGCGATGTGCACGTTGTCTTCATCGCGCCAGCGGCTCAAGAACGCGAACAGCTTCCAGTCGCATCCCACGGCGTAATTGCTGCGTGCGCCGACGAGCATCGTGCCATTCATGGAAGTCAGCGCGCAGAGCGCCACGATCACGCCGATGAGGTGTGCACCCGCGTTGCCGAACGCGCGCGTCATGACATCGACGCCGATGGCATCGCTCGAGGCCAACCCTGCGAAGCCGAGCCCGGCCCACACCGACCACACGAACGCCACATACAGCACGGTGATAACCGCGATGGCCGTGATCAGAGCACGCGTGATCGCTATCGCGCCACCCGCGACCTCCGCCGAGACGTAAGCAGCCTCATTCCAGCCGCCGTATGTCAGCAGCACGAATACCATTGCGAGAGCGAGCATACCCGTGCTGCCGCCGCTCGCCGTACTGGTAGCCAGTGTCGTGGTTTCGCCGGCAACCATCCATCCGGCAACCGCCACGAGGATGACACCGCTCACTTCGATCAGCGTCAGTACGTTCTGTAGACGCGATGAGCCGCGCAGCCCGAACAGGTTGAACACGGTCAGCAGTACGACAGCGAGGGCGGCGTAGATGGCCGACGAGTACGCTCCCAATGGCAGCAACCGGGACAAGTAGTCCCCGAGAATGAAGCCGAGCAGCGCGATCGAGCCGGTGACGATCACCATGCTGCGGGCCCACGCAAAGAAGAAACTGACGTTGCGGCCGTACGCCCGCATGAGAAAGGTGTAGTCGCCGCCGGCGCTCGGGTACGTGCTCGCCAACTCGGCGTAGGTGAGCGCGCCGAACAGCGACAGAGCACCGCCGAGGACCCACGCCGCCATCATGAGCGCGGGCGAGCCGGTCATCTCTGCAACCGTTGCGGGTGTCTTGAAGATGCCGGCGCCGACGACGACGCCGACGGCAATCATCGCCGCATCGAAGGTCGACAGCGGCGCGTGCAACTTTGGCGGCAGACGATCCGCCGACGACGCCTCGCCTGATGTAAGCGCGCGAGCGCTCCGGCCGACCGCCAACCGCCAACCGCCAACCGCCTCCTTCATATCAGGCGCGCTTGCCAGTGTAAGTGATCGTTCTCTTGCCGCCGTTCGCCGTGAGTTGGAGCCGATCATTCGTCACGCGGCCCTTGAACTCCATGCGCCGGCCGCGCGGATCGATGTACACGAAGGCAAGCTGATCGCCTCGCAAGGAAGCTTCACGCAGGGCCTCTTCCTTGGCGCCGGCGGCCACGGTGCCTTCGATCTGTTGATACTTCTGCTGCACATCGAGCTGCAGCGGCGGGGAATCATCGTCGGGTTGCAGCGCCCAAGTGCCTTCGACCTGCGCGGGCACGATCCAGAGATAGGCCATGCCCTCGTCCAAGCGACTGTCCGGTTCCCAATCGCCCATCAGGAAGGAGTGCGACACGACGCGCGTGCCGGGTCGCATTTTCAGGATGGTGGGTTTCAGTTTTTCGTTCAGATCGGGCAGCAGATAAAGCGTGAGCACGGTGGCCTTGCTGAAGTCCGTCTTGAAGATATCGCCCTGCACGATCTCCACCTTGTCGTCGACCCCTTCGGCCTGCACGTAGCAACGCGCCAGCTTGACCATGTCCGGGTTGTATTCGACACCCATCGCTTTGGCGCCGAACTCTTTCGCCGCGGCGATCGGAATCTTGCCGTCGCCTGAGCCCAGGTCGATGACGTAATCCTTCGAGGTGGTGCCGGCGGCCTTCAGCATCGAGGTCACGAGCGAATCGGGCGTCGGCACCCAGATGACATCCTTGCCCGACTGGCCGCTTTGGGGCTTGAAGGTTCGTTCGCAGTCTTCGCGGCTGGTCCCCTCGGCAGCCCCGAGCGACACAAACATGATGCTGACTGCGAGGCCAGCAATCATTCTTCGCAACGAATTCATGGAGAACCCTCGTGCGGTCTCGAAGAGGCTCGAAGCGGAACTTTCGTCCAACGAGTTCCGACGCGAGGTGGTTCCAAAGTGCCAAGGTCTGTCGGCAGAGCGCGCACCTTGATGGCTGAGCGCTCGTGGATCGCGTTGCCACGCTGGGGCGCACCGAGTGGGGGCGGTGCACGACATCGAGGCCTCACACTGATGCACTGCGCCGTAACATTCCCGGAGCGCTGCCAAGCCGTGGATCGCGAAATCCCGCTGTATTTCCACCAGTTCTCTCCATGCACGCACGCGAGCACCCCAATGGCACGGACATTGCTCATGTGACAACAACGAGCCTATAGCGGCTCGCAGGACAACGGCGTCCTTGCACTCGCGTTCGCGCGAGCTGCAGGGGCGCCTTTTTTTTGCCTGGTCATCATGGCGAGCCCGCTCCAACAGACGCACGCAGCCTTGTCCGATGTCTACCCGATCATCATCGTCGGTAGCGGACCTGTGGGCGTGCGTATGGCGCAGGAGCTGCATCGCCAGGATCCGATGCTGCCGATCATGCTGTGCGGCGCCGAAGCGGTTGCCCCGTACAACCGCGTGCGCTTGAGTTCGCTGCTCGCCGGGGAGGTGAGCTGGGACACGTTGCAGAACGATGCGGGCCTTGCCGTGGGGGCGCACATCGAACAGCGACTCGGCTGCGCCATCAAGCAGATCGATCGGACGCGCAAGTTCATCGTCGATGCACGCGGACGTGTCGAACGCTACTCGGCGCTCGTGCTGGCGCTCGGTTCGCAGCCGCACATCCCGCACATCGAGAACATTCGCATCGATGGCGTGTTCACGTTCCGTGACTTCAGCGACGCACAACACTTGTTTGCGCGCCGCATGCGCAGCCGGCGCACGGTCGTTCTGGGTGGTGGCTTACTGGGTTTGGAAGCTGCGCGTGCGATGCGTCGCTTCAACACCGAAGTCATCGTCATCGAGCACGCTGTGCGACCGATGCCGCGACAGCTCGATGAGGGCGCCTCGCGGGTCGTTGGCCAACATCTCGCAGGTATGGGGATTCAGTTAGTGCTGAGCGACGGCGTGCGCCGATTGCACGGTCAGGGCCGCGTGCAAGCGCTCGAGCTCATGAGCGGTCGGCGCATCGAGTGCGACACCGTCATCGTTGCGACGGGTATTAGCCCGAACGTCGAGCTTGCACGCAGCGCCGGCCTCGCCGTGGATCGCGGTGTCAAGGTCGATGACCAGATGAGGACGTCCGATCCGGACATCTACGCCGTAGGCGAATGCGCTCAGCATCGCGAGCGCGTGTATGGACTGTTGGCGCCAGGCCTCGAACAAGCGGCTGTTGCCGCTGCCGTGATCACAGGTAAGGCCGCACGGTACGTGGGCTCGACGCAGGCAACGAAGCTGAAAGTCGTCGGCATGCCGGTGTTCAGCGTCGGGCGTGTGGCCGAGGACGACCTGTCAGTGCAAACACGCGAGTACGTCCATCGCGCGGCTGCGGATCGATACTGCAAGCTGGTCGTCGAGCGCGGGCGACTCGTGGGCGCGATCGCGGTCGGCAGCAACGATGACATCGGACGAGTGCAGGAGGCGGTCACGCGCCGGCGCAACGTGTGGCCATGGCAACTGTGGCGCTTCAAGCGTACCGGCCGGCTGTGGAACGAAGAGCAGTCGGCCGATGTGCGACTTTGGCCAGCGAATACGACCGTGTGCAACTGCACGGGCGTGACGCGCGGCGAGCTCACAGCCGCGGTTGCACGCGGCGCGTGCAGCGT
>CBJNAT010000298.1:0-4734 GCA_966434585.1 uncultured Gammaproteobacteria bacterium
CTGCCTCTCTAGACTCGGGCGTACGTCCCGAAACTGCTGGCAATGCGCCGTTTGGTGCTCGAGCCCGCGCAGTACGGGCTGGCCTTTGCACCGATTGCGAACGCGCCCTATTTCGTCAAGGTGGAGACGGATGGGCAGCTGGACCTGAACGTCGCGGCCGAGCTGGCCGAGTTGCCGAAGGAAGAACTGCTCGCGTTGAACCCGGCGTTCAATCATTGGGTGACGGACCCTGAGGGTCCGCACCGCGTGCTCGTACCGGTCGATCGCGAGGAGCGCTTTGTGACTGCGCTGGCGCAGCTGCCACAGGATCAGCGCGTGCGCGTCGTCTACCACCGCGTGCGACGTGGCGAGTCTCTCGGGCTGATCGCTTCCCGCTACGGCGTCAGCGTGGCCGCGCTTCGCAGCGCGAACGGCATTCGCGGCAAGACCATTCATCCCGGGCAGGAGTTGCTCATCAACGTCGCGCCCAGCGCAGCCGCGCTGGCGGTCGCAAACCCGGTGCGGGATGTGGTTGCCGAACGGCCGGTCGCCACGCGCAGCAAGCGACACGTCGTGCGTAGCGGCGAGACGTTGTGGAGCATCGCCCGGCGACATGGCGTGAGCGTCGCGAGTCTGGCGAACCGCAATAACATCGAAGATTCTGGATCGCTCTCCGTCGGTCAGGTGCTCAACATCCCCGCGGCGGCGCAGCTCGCGTCGACTTCGGGCGCCGATGAAAGCCTGCAGCGCCTCACTTATGTCGTACGCCGTGGCGATACGCTGTCAATGATCGCGAATCGATTTCGCGTGCGCGTGCAGGATCTGCTGGGCTGGAACAGCCTGCGCTCCGCGCACGTGCTGAAGCCGGGTCAACGGCTGGTGATGTATGTCGATGATGTCCGTTCGGGTGGCTGAATCGGACTATCGTCCGCAAGTAACGGCGTGAGGGCGTTATGGCGTCAAGCCACCGATTTCCGACGCCATTACGCCATTTCTCAGCAGCTCTATTCCAACACCGCCGGATTGCGCTCGATCTCTGCCTTGCGTTCGAGCTCGCCTAAATAGGCGCCAAACTCCTCATTGCCTTTCTGTCGCGCGTTGCGAGCTGTTCGAGCCGCTCGCGCATCGGCAGCTTCCGCTTTGGGGTCTGGCGTGACGACTTGGGAAAGTGCCACCAACGCGTAACCGCCGTCGGCAGTCGCACCGCCCGCAAACTGCGTTGCGCCGGCGCTTTTCGGCGAAGGCATCGCGAACGCCAGCTTCGACACTTCGCTCGGCACGTCGCTGTCGTCGCGCTCGACAGCGCGCGCGCCGGTGGGTGTCACCTTCAGATTCGCTGTGACTTGCGACCACGGTGTGCCCGACTGCAGCTGCTTTAGCGCGTCGGCGCCCTGCTTCGCTGCGGCCGCTTCCGCCGCTTCCTGCTTGAGCTCGGCCTCGATCTTCGCGCGCACCTCTTCGAGCGGCTGCGGCTTGGCGGGCTCATGCTTCGCAACACGCAGTACGACCGCACGGTCTTCGCCGACAGCGACCAACGGGCTGTTCTGACCATTTTGCAGAACGTCCTCGCTGAACACCGCTTTGATGACATCCGGCTCGCGACCGAGCTCGCCGCCACCCTCGCGAGTGAACCCGGCGATGGTCTTGATCGGCAAGCCCAACTTTTCGCTCACGCTGCGCAACTCGGTGAGCGCGGAAAATGCCGTATCCGCGAGTTCCTGCGAGCGATCGTAGAAGAGCTGCTGAGCTTGATCGCGGCGATACTCGTCTTCCAGCTCAGAACGTGCCTCGTCGAAACTCTTCTGCTTCGCCGCGTCGATCTCTTCGAGCTTGATGATGTGGTAGCCGAACTCGCTCTTCACGGGCCCGCGAATCTCGCCCGGCTGCATCGCAAACAGCGCTTCTTCGAATGGCCCGACGAACATGCCGCGCTGCGCCCAGCCCAGGTCTCCACCCTGCTCTGCTGACCCAGGATCCTTGGAGTACTGTTTCGCGAGCGCAGCGAAATCGCTGCCGGACTTCGCCTTCGCAGCCACTTCGCTGGCAAGCTTCTCCGCTGCTCCCTGCGCCGCACCTTCCTCGGTCGGAATCAGAATGTGGCGCGCGTGCCGACGCTCGGCCGTCTCGTAACGATCCTTCACCTTCTCGTAGTAATCGCGCAGCGCCGTTTCGTCCACTTTGACCGCGCGTTCGGCATCGGCGCGCGTGAGCTCGAGGTATTCGATGTCCGCGCGTTCCGGCGTCTGATACTGATTCTTGTGTTGTGTGTAGTAGCTCTGAACCTGCGCGTCCGTCACCTGTACGGACTCGAGATACGCACTGATGGGCAGGACTGCGAAATCGATCTCGCGCTTCTCCTGCTCGAGCACGTAACGGCGCTCGGCTTCGACCGGTGTGACGAAGGCCGAATCGATGACACCCGACTGCAGCTGCTGGATTTGCAGGTCGCCGCGAAATTCTTGTTCGAACTGAGCTTCGTTGGTTCCTTGTTGTCGCAGCAGCGCGGTGTACCGATCCTTCGAGAACTTGCCGTCCACCTGCAGCTGGGGAATCGACGTGATCTGTTCGGCCAGCATCTGATCGCTGACGCGATAGCCCAGTTCATGCGCGTGCTGCAGAAGCAATCGCTGCCGAACGAATTGGTCCAGCAGCGCGACCCGCTGCTGCTGCATCAGCTCGCTCGGCAATTCATCGCGCATCATCTGCTGCAGCCGTGACAACTGCGCCTGCCATGCCCGACGAACCGTTTCCGCAGGAATGCGCTCGCCGTTCACTTTCGCCGCGTAATTCGTGCTCAAGCTCGATTCGAACTGCATGCCGAAGAACACGAATACCACGGCGATCGCGCCGAGGAGCAGGGCGGCTACCCAGCCAGAGGTCTTATCTCGAATGGACTGCAGCATGTGTTGAGTAACTCGTTCCTGGTACGTCTTCGAGGCTCGTGATTGGCCAGAGTTCTTTGAAGCGAACGCGAAGGGCGGCGTACCGCTCTCACGTTACCAATCACGCATCACACAAGAAGATGGCGGAGCGGACGGGACTCGACCCGCTGCGACGTAAACGTAATCAGTAAGTTACTGATCCACAAGAACGACGAAGGCCCCTACTTTCCCCGCATACCCCCACTTCAGCCAGTAGAACTGCCAGTAGCACTGGTGGTCTGCTCGCGGATGCGGTTCGACGGAGGCGCGCATTCTACTGGCGGGTCGCGGTGCTGTCAGCAGCCCGACACCGCGCCGCTCGCCAGCCGCGACTTGGGGGCGGCGCGACAGCCTCGAACGTGCAAGCTTGAACATGATCGCCCTCCTTCCAGACCACAAAACGGTCGGAGGAAAGCACCGCGAAATATGTGCGGCAAATCCAGCTCAACAGATGCCTCGAAGCCCGGAACAAATGCACGTCAGCATGCGTGCGTTTGGGAACCTCGCATGATCACGAACCGTGGATAATTGCGACCGATGACTTGGCACAATCCAGCTAGCGGCCGTCAGCATTTGCTGGCGCCCGCTAGCTCGATGTGGCTCAGCGTTCGACCAGTGCCAACACGCGGCAAGGACTGCCCGAACCGTTCTTGATCTTGAGCGGCGGCGTGATCAGCAGCGCGCCCGTGGGGGGCAGGAGATGCAGGTTCGCAAGGCTCGACAGACCGAACTTGTTGCTCCCATGCATGTAGTAGTGACATGGCAACGGCTCTGCAAAGGTGGAAGCCTGCCCGGAGTCCGTACCCACAGGTTCCGTTCCCACGCCCATAACATCGCGCTCATGCGCCAGGAACTTGGCAACATCCGGGTGATTGCCCGGCCAATGGCCGCCATCTTCGCGCACATTGAGAAACCGGTCGGTATAGTTGCGGGACGACCAACCCGTACGAATGAGCGCCCATGAGCCGGCTGGAATACGGCCATGTTTCGCTTCCCATTTCTCAATGTCTTCCACCGTGGTGAGATAATCTTCATGGACACGATCGGAAACGTCGATCACGCAGGCAGGCGCTATGAACCTCTTGGCCGGAATCTTGTCAGTAGAGCCGTCCTCGTAATGCCTGCCTGAAATCCAGTGCACGGGTGCGTCAAAGTGCGTTCCGGTGTGTTCGCCACAGCTGAAATTGTTCCAGTACCAGTCCGGCCCACGCTCGTCAAAGCGGGAGATCTCTTCGATTCGAAATGGCCACTGCTGCGCGTTGGGAGCTGGTAGCGGGATGATCGGCGTGCGTTCCTCAAGGGTATGCGTGAGGTCGATTATCTCCACCGACCCGTTCGAGAGAGCCTTCGCCAATTGGTTCAGTAATGACATCGGTATTCTCCTTTGATGTTCGATAGTCTTTGCAAAGGTTTCTCGGATCGGCCTTGAGGCCTTCAAGAGGCCTGGTTTGAAGACACTGCGGGAACGCTCTCCATGGCGGTAACCGGATTATCGATGACCTCAGGAACGCGGCCAATTTCCCTATCCGTGGGCTTCAGAATCGTTGTCCGCAGCAATGGATAGAGCGTGATGGAGATGACGAGGGTCGTTATCGCTTGAATCGGCATGACCCTCGCAAGTACGTAGTGAGCCATGACCGCGGAGACGAGCAGCGTAACGACGCCTGCCCAATTCACATTCTCTGCCTCATCCGGAACATCCTTCGACTCTTTTCGGAGTAGCGTCTTCACAATATAAAAGTCAGAGACGATCACACCTGCGAACGCCGTTACCAGCACACCGAGTACCGTCACCCAGGAATCGATCAATTCAAGAATGCTTCCGTAAAGCATC
>CBJNAT010000299.1:0-4731 GCA_966434585.1 uncultured Gammaproteobacteria bacterium
CTCACGGCGGGTTGGACGCCGGGTGATGGTCGCACGCTCTTCTGCGTTGGCGATCCAATGCAGTCGATCTATCGCTTCCGCCAAGCGGAAGTCGGTCTATTTCTCGAGTTGCAACAGCGAGGTTTGAAACATCTCCCGCTCGAAGCGTTGACCTTGCGCGCTAACTTTCGTTCGCGGGCGCCCGTCGTGGAGTGGATCAATCGCGTGTTCCCGCAGGTATTTCCGCCACGCGACGAACCTGAAGACGGTGCGGTGAAGTTCAGCGGTAGCGTGGCTGCGCGGCCGGAAGAGGGCGGCGCGGTGCAAGTGCATGCCAGTGTTGCGGCGACGGCACTTGGCACGGCCGGGCAAGTCGTGGATATCGTCCGCAACACGTTGGACGCAGAGCCGAGCGGCAAGATCGCGATCTTGGTGGCAGCACGCACGCACGTAGGCGCCATCGCCGCACAGCTGCAACGAGCGGGCATCGACTATCTCGCCGTGGAAATCGAGCCGCTTGCCGAACGACCTGTCGTGCAGGACTTGCTCGCTCTCACGCGCGCGCTGGTTCATCTCGGTGATCGAACGGCATGGTTGGCTGTGTTACGCGCACCGTGGTGCGGTCTCACATTGATGGATCTGCACGCGCTCGTAAGCGTCGACCCCATGTGCACGATTCACGAATCGATGCAGCGGGCCGTAGCGAATCAGGTACTGTCTTTGAGTGCGGCTGGGCGGCAACGGTTGTCGCGGACGCACGCGGTGCTCGAACGTGCACTGGAGCTACGTTCGCGATCGAGTCTGCGTGACTGGGTGGAGCGCACGTGGAACGCACTCGGTGGCCCGGCTACACGCAAGGAGCCGCAGGATCTGGCTGACGCACAGGCGTATTTCCGGCGGCTCGACACGCTGGATGTGAGCGGCGATCTCGAGGACGTCACGCGCCTGGAAGAGCGGCTAGAAGGGCTGTGTGCGCGGGCGCGCGCGCAAAGCACGGCGCGCGTCGAGATCATGACGATTCACAAAGCGAAGGGGCTGGAGTTCGACACCGTCATCGTGCCTGGGCTCGAGCGATTCGTGCGTGGAGGCGATCGGCCGCTGCTCAGGTGGACGCGTGTTCCGGGCATCGAAGACGGTCTGATCCTCGCGCGATTGTCGGCCGCGGGTGAGGAGCCGGACGCAGTGTACCGATGGGTGGATTTGCTCGAGCAGCAACGCAGCGAGCACGAGCGCGCGCGGCTGCTCTACGTGGCGGTGACGCGCGCCAAGCGCCAGCTGCACCTGGTTGGCAGCGTGGGTGTAAGGGTGAAGAACGGTACGGAAGACATCGCGCCGCCACATCGCGCATCCATGCTGGCGATGCTGTGGCCCGAAGTGCGATCGGCATTCGAGACAGCGCTTCTGGAGCGCAGCCCGCAACACGAATTGTCGATCGAACCTGTGCGCTCCGTAGCTTTGAAGCGATTGCCGCTGGACTGGTCAGTGCCCACGCCGCCGGCGGGTGTGGAGGCGCTCGCGATGCCTCGCATCGAAGCCACCACCGAGCAACCGGAGTTTGATTGGGCGAGCGAGACCGCTCGTCACATCGGTACGCTGGTTCACCGTGAGCTCGACCGCATGAGCCGCTTCGGCACGCCCACGCCGGAAGCGCTCGTTTCGCGAACGCGGCTCGAAGCAGAGCTTGCCGAGCTCGGTGTGCCTCGCGAACGTTGCACCGAGGCCTGCGAACGCGTCCTCGCCGCCGTGACCAATACGCTGAGCGATGAACGGGGACGCTGGATCTTCGGCTTGACCGGCGAAGTGTCCGATGCAGAATCGGAGCTGGCATTGAGCGGTGTCATACAGAGCGAAGTGATTCATCGCATCATCGATCGCACGTTCGTGGACGAGCAACGCGTGCGTTGGATCGTCGACTTCAAAACGAGCACGCACGAAGGTGGCGGACTGGAGGCATTCCTCGACGAAGAAGTCGTTCGCTATCGTTCCCAGCTCGCGCGCTACGCTCAACTGATGCGGGCGTTCAAACCGGGCGAGATCGTGAAAGCAGGTCTTTACTTTCCACTGTTGAAAGCATGGCGGGTCGTGGATGTGTAGCGCATGAGCAACACAGGTGGGCTTTCAGGGCTGCTGGCGGAGCTCGCGATCCTTCATGCCGCGGCACAGACGGCTGTGCTTGGCATCGTCACCCATACAGAAGGTTCCACGTATCAGAAACCCGGTGCGTTGCTCCTGCTGGACAGCCACGGGATGCGTCACGGTGCGCTCAGCGGCGGCTGTCTGGAACCTCAGGTGGAGGAGGAGGCGCGACGCACGCTCGAGGCCAAGCGCGCACGCGTGGCCGAATTCGACACCCGCACCGACGACGATCTCATTTATGGAAGCGGCACCGGCTGCCGCGGGCGCACGCAGCTGTTGCTCGCGCCGCAGCCGCCGGGGGCGCCATTAACGGAAGCGCTCGGCGCGCTCGCGTGCGACGCCGAGCCGCTACAACTCGAGCTCGTGATACATGGAGATGCCATCGGAGCGGGCAGCGCGTCTTTGCGCAATCGTCGCTGGCAATGGGAATCGAGTGGTTTGGCTTCGGTCGCACGGAGCGATCTTCACGAGACGACGCCGCTCACGATTCAATCGCCGCCGCGCATTCTGATGTTGGGTGCCGGGCCGGAGACGGCACCGTTCGTGGCCATCGCCAATCGCCTTGGGTGGCGTGTGCGCGTCGTCGAGCATCGCGGCCGGTGGCTCGCATTTGCGCGCGCGGCAGGGGTAACGGATGTGCTGCAGGTGCCGCCCGAGGAAGCGCAGAGTGTATGGTCGCAAGAGCTCCCGGATGTGGCGCTTGCGATGACGCACAACTTCGTCCTCGACACGCTGCACGTGCGCTACTGCGTGGAGCACGACGTCGGCTATGTGGGGCTCCTGGGCCCGAAGCAGCGTCGCGATGCATTACTCCGAGAACTCGGTTCGGCGGTCGTCTCGCAGCTCGGGGCCCGACTGCACGCTCCGATTGGGCTGGATCTCGGCGGCTCGGGGCCTGACGCACTCGCGCTCGCCATCGCGGCGGAAGTGCAGCAGTACCTCAGTTCACGCAGGCGCGTGCGCTGAGCGTGCACCGCGCGTCCGGCGTCGCGCTCCAGTGCCCGCGCCGCGTACGCAACAAGGCTGATGCAGGTGGCTCTCAAGCCGCACTCGGCGGTTGCCGATAACGCGAGTGAGGAACTGCGCATGCACCGCGCAGAGCAATCCCATGAGTCTGCAGGACGACAACATCGCGGAATCGGCGGTGAGCACACGCTCCGCGCTGAGTGCGATCGCCCATTTACCCCTGTTCGCCGACCTCGACGCTGCGGCTATCGCTGCTATCGCCGAAGAGATCGAGTGGTACTCGGTGCCGGGCGGCACGACGCTCTTCGCCGAGGGCGAGCCGGGCGATGCGATGTATTTCATCGTTGCCGGACGCCTTGGCGCCTACGTACGAGGATGTGATGGCGGACAACGACTCGTCGCGCACATCGGGGCCGGAGAATGCGTGGGGGAGATAGCCCTCATATGCGAGAGCGCGCGCACGGCCACGATCGTCGCGATGCGCGATACCGAGGTGTGCCGGTGGTCGAAGGAGGCGTTCGATCGCGCCGTGCGAGTGCATCCGGAAGCACTGATGCGTATCGCGCGGCTGCTCGCACTGCGGCTCGATGTGCAACAGCGTTCGTCCAGCACGCCGGTACGTGTCGCTGCGCAGACGTTCGCGATCGTGCCGCACAACGTCGAAGTCGATGCCGTCGGCTTTGCGAGCGAGCTGACGGACGCGCTGAATGCGATCGGGCGAACCGAGCTCATCTGGGATGTGCGCGCCTCCGATCACACTAGCCATTGGTTCGAGAACGTTTCACTTGCCAATCGCTTCGTCGTCTATGTCACCGATGTGAAGCTCACGGCGTGGACTCGGCAGTGCCTGCGTCAGGCGGATACCGTCCTGCTGCTCACGCGCGCTTCGAGTCCGGCTTCTCGCTGGCCGGCGCTGGGAGATGTAAATGCTTGCGAGCAGCATGAGCGAGCTGCCGAGCTCATCCTGCTGCACGACGAGACCATCAGCTCGGGCGCTGCGCAACGCTGGTTGCAAGTCAAACCGGGTGTGCGCCATCACCACGTGTGCGCGGCCGGCGATCTCGCCCGAGTTGCGCGGCTGATTACAGGGCATGGCATCGGTCTGACGTTGTCCGGCGGCGGTGCGCGGGGCTTCGCTCACATCGGCGTCATCCGCGCTTTTCGCGAAGCAAAGATCCCCATCGACGCCATCGGCGGCACGAGCATTGGCGCCATCATCGCTGGGGGCGTCGCGGCGGGATGGAGCCCCGAAGAACTCGCCGATCACATCCGCCGCACGTTCGTCGACACGAATCCGCTCAACGACTACACCTTTCCGCTGGTCGCGCTCGTCGCTGGTCGCAAAGTGAGCCGACTGTTGCGTCAAGAATTCGGTGAGGTGCACATCGAAGACCTCGCGCTGCCGTACTTCTGTGTCTCCACGAATCTCACGACCGGCCATAGCGCCGTCCATCGCAGCGGACCGCTGTGGCAGTGGCTGCGGGCGAGCGTGGCGATCCCGGGCGTGTTGCCGCCGGTCTTCCGCAACGGCGAGGTGTATGTCGATGGCGCCACGATCAACAACCTGCCGGTCGACGTGATGCGCGATGTGGGCGGCGGGCCGGTGGTGGGTTGCGATGTGAGCGTGCAGCGTGCCTTCACGGCCGATCT
>CBJNAT010000300.1:0-4720 GCA_966434585.1 uncultured Gammaproteobacteria bacterium
AACGATTAGGGTTTGCCACGCTGCTCGTCGGTTGACTCCGACTGCGAGGGGCTACGCCTGTCGGCGAGCATCCGTACATGCGAACGAGTATCAGGCTATCCTGACGCCTCGCGTCAGTTCAGGGCATTTCCGCGATGCAAGCGAAGGCTGCGAAGGTTCCCAAGGTCTATGTCGTCGACGATGACGACGCGGTCCGCCGCGCGCTGGCCGCGTTGATGGAGTCAGTGGGTTATGAGCCGATGGCGTTCGCCTCGGCTCGCGAGTACCTGGAGCAGTTCGATGCGCAAGCGGCCGGGTGTCTCGTGCTCGATATCCGCATGCCCGAAATGACGGGGCTCGAACTGCAGGACGCGTTGCGGGCGCGCAATGCCGCCATCCCCATCATCTTTATCACCGGGCATGGCGATGTGCCGATGGCGGTCGAAGCGATGAAGAAGGGCGCGTTCGGCTTCATACAGAAGCCATTCCGCGATCAGGACCTGTTGGATCGGGTCAACCACGCTCTGCGCCGTGACGGTCAATCGCGCGAGGACCAGCAGCGAAGGGAGGACAGCGCCAAGCGCTGGCAGACACTGACACCGCGTGAGCGGGAAGTCTGTCATCTCGTGGTCGGCGGCCTCGCAAACAAGGAGATCGGCGATCAGCTCGGTCTCAGCGAACGCACGGTGGAAATCCACCGCGGTCGTGTGATGAGCAAGATGGGCGTGCGTGCCGTTGCCCAGCTCGTGCACAAGTACGCGCTGTTGCCCACTGACGTTCTGCATGCCAATGATCGCGCCGCGAGTGCGGAGGACGAGCCCGTAGAAGACTGAGCTCGGACACAGCCCTGGACGAGCCGTGGCTCTGCCCGAACGGCTCCGTATTTGCCCGACATCGCCCGATTTCGGCTTTACGACCCAATGGGATCGACATAGAATCCGCGGCCTGCTTCGGGGCGGAACCCCTTGAAGCACGAGTGGGAATGCCTCACTTGGAGGCGGAAGGACACGAGCTAGCGCTGCTCGGTCTTGCTCCCCACCGACTCAAGCTTTTCGCACGAAAGGCCCCTCTACAGGGGCTTTTTGGTTTCTGGGGCACAGCCCCGGAACGTTCGCGAAAGCATGCGAACAATGGGCCTACGGCCCATTTTTTGTTTCTGGACCGTAATTTCGTCGCGCCCTGATCGGGTTGTGGCGGGCGGAGAGGCGGGATGGTCCGAGAACAACTGCAGGAATTGTTGGCGCCGCTGGTCCACGAGCTGGGATATCGGCTGTGGGAGCTGGAGTACGCGCCACGATCCAACGGTGCCTTGCTGCGTCTCTATATAGATGTGCAGGAAGGGGCCGCTGCGACGGCCGATGACGAAAAGGACCAGGGCATCGGTTTGGATGATTGCGAACGGGTCAGTCGCGCCGTCAGCGAGAAGCTCGATGAAGCCGATCCGATTCCCGGCCACTACACGCTCGAGGTGTCCTCGCCGGGACTCGATCGGGTGCTGCGAACGCGAGAGCATTTCGAGCACTTCATTGGCGAGCAGGTTCGGGTCGAGATGAAACACTTGGTCGATGGCCGCCGACGTTTCCTCGGGCGCCTGCACGAAGTAGGCGAGAGCGACATCACGATGGACGTGGACGGCCAACGAGTGATCCTGCCGCGAGCAGGCATACACAGGGCGCGACTCGCGCCGTGGACGAATTGAGGTACCGGGCGAACAGACGCTGCGGGAGTACTTGAGAGATGAACAAAGAGATCTTGATGGTGGTCGATGCGGTCTCGAACGAGAAAGGCGTCGACAAGGAAATCATCTTCGAAGCGCTGGAAGCAGCGCTCGCGTCGGCTACTCGCAAGCGTCATGGCGAGGGCATCGAGGTGCGCGTCGCCATCAATCGCAAGACCGGCGACTACGACACGTTCCGTCGCTGGAAAGTGTTCGCCGACGAATCCACTGAGCTCGAGTTCCCCGACCGCGAGCTGCGCCTCGAAGATGCACTCGACATCTCCAAGGATGCGAAGGTGGATGAGTATGTCGAAGTGCCCATGGAGTCGGTGGCGTTCGGCCGTATCGCCGCACAAACGGCCAAGCAGGTCATCGTGCAGAAAGTGCGCGAGGCAGAACGTTCCCAGGTCGTCGACGAGTACAAGAGCCGCGTGGGTACGCTCGTATCGGGCCTCGTGAAGCGCGTCGATCGGAACGGTGTGTTCGTCGACCTCGGCGGCAACGCCGAAGGCTTCATTCCGCGCGAACACATGATTCCGCGCGAGCCTGTGCGGTCGCAGGATCGTATCAAGGCGTTCCTGCAGGATGTGCGCTCCGAGCCGCGCGGTCCGCAGTTGTTCCTCACGCGTACGGCGCCGGAATTTCTCATCGAGCTGTTCAAGCTCGAAGTGCCGGAAGTGGGCCAGGGCCTGATTCAGATTCTCGGTGCGGCCCGCGATCCGGGTGTGCGCGCGAAGATCGCTGTACGCAGCACGGATCAGCGCATCGACCCGGTCGGTGCGTGTGTCGGTATGCGGGGTTCGCGCGTGCAGGCCGTGTCGAATGAGATCGCCGGCGAGCGCGTCGACATCATTCCTTACGATGAGAATCCGGCGCAGTTCGTCATCAACGCGATGGCGCCGGCAGAAGTCGTCTCGATCGTCGTCGATGAAGAGTCGCACTCGATGGACATCGCGGTCACCGAAGAGAAGCTGTCCCAAGCCATCGGTCGCGGCGGTCAGAACATTCGCCTCGCGAGCGAGCTGACGGGCTGGGATCTGAATGTGATGACGGAGCAGGCCGCCGAGCAAAAGAGCGAGGCTGAATCGCGTTCGCTGGTCGAGTCCTTCATGAAGCAACTCGACGTAGACGAAGAAGTCGCGCAGATCCTCGTTCAGGAGGGATTCTCGACCGTCGAGGAAGTGGCCTACGTGCCCGCTGGCGAATTGAGCGCGATCGACGAGTTCGACGAAGAGATCGTCAAGGAACTGCGCAATCGCGCCCGCGACGTGCTGCTCACGCAGGCGATCGCGAGCGAAGAGTCGATCGAGTCTGCCGAGCCGTCGGACGATCTCTTGTCGGTTGACGGCATGGATCCCGAGCTCGCTCAGGTGCTGGCCGGTCATGGCATCGTGACTCGCGAAGATCTTGCTGATCAGGCAATCGACGATCTGACGGAAATCGAAGGTATCGATGCCAAGCGGGCCGCCGATCTGATCATGGCCGCACGCAAGCATTGGTTCGAATCCGCAGGTCAACGAGCCTGAGGAGCGAGGAGGAGAGTTCATGGCTGATGTGACGGTTACGCAATTTGCCGAGGTTCTGAAGGTGCCCGTGGAGCGCCTTCTGAGCCAGCTGGATGAAGCCGGCATCAAGGTCGGCGGTGCTGACGCGACCATCAGCGACGAGGCCAAGATGGAGCTTCTGACCTTCCTGCGCCGCTCGCACGGTCGCACGGAGGAGGCCGCAGCGCCCCGCAAGATCACGTTGAAGCGCAAGTCGCAGGGCGAAATCAAGGTCGCCTCCCCACAAGGCCGCGCGCGCACCGTGAACGTCGAAGTGCGCGTCAAGAAGACGTATCTGAACCGCAGTGTGCTGGAGGAGCGCGCGAAGGCGGTGCAGTCCGAGGCCGACAAGGGCAAACAGGCCGAAGAGAATGCGCGTCTGGAACAGGAGCGCATGGAAGCCGAAGCTCGCGATGCGGAAGCGCGTGAACGCGAGCGTCTCGAAGAGGAAGCCCGCCGACGCGCCGACGAAGAAGCGCGTATGCGTGAAGAAGAGGCCGCACGCCGTGAGCGCGAAGCCCGCGAGCGCATCGAAGCCGAGCTGCGCCAGCAGGAGATTGCTGCTGTGGCTGCTGCTGCAGCCGCTGCCGCGAAGACGAGTCGAGAGACGCGTGCGCCTGAGACAGAAGCTCGCGACAAGGGCTCGCGCAAAGAACTGCACGTCTCCGACGAAGCGAGCGCGCGTTTCAAGAAGAAGAAGCAGCATCAGCAGGCGAACAAGCTCCGGCGCCCGGCTCAGATCAATGTCGGCTCGCAGCATGGTTTCGAGCGCCCGGCTGCACCCGTCAAGCGCGAAGTGCCGATCGGCGAAACCATTACCGTCGGCGAGCTCGCTCAGCGCATGGCCGTGAAGGCGAACGAAGTCATCAAGGTCATGATGAACATGGGCGTGATGGCGACGATCAATCAGCCCATCGATCAGGACACGGCGATTCTCGTCGTCGAAGAGCTTGGCCACACGCCGGTCGTGGTCCGTGAAAACGCGGTCGAAGACGAGCTGCAGACCACCGATGCAACGCACGAGCTGTTGCCGCGTGCGCCGGTCGTCACCGTCATGGGTCACGTCGATCATGGCAAGACCTCGCTGCTCGACTACATCCGCCGCACCAAGGTTGCCGCAGGCGAAGCGGGCGGCATCACTCAGCACATCGGCGCGTATCACGTCGAGACACCGAAAGGCGTCGTCACATTCCTCGACACGCCGGGCCACGCTGCGTTCACGGCGATGCGCGCGCGCGGCGCACAGGTGACCGACGTGGTCATTCTCGTGGTTGCTGCCGATGACGGTGTCATGCCGCAGACGATCGAAGCCGTGCAGCATGCCAAGGCAGCGGAAGTGCCGATCGTCGTTGCCGTGAACAAGATCGACAAAAGCGACGCGGACCCGGATCGCGTGAAGAACGAGCTGGCGAAGTACGAGGTCATCCCGGAGGAGTGGGGCGGCGACACGATGTTCGTGGACGTCTCCGCGAAGGCGAAG
>CBJNAT010000301.1:0-4718 GCA_966434585.1 uncultured Gammaproteobacteria bacterium
CCCGGGCGAAGGGATGGAAATCAAGTACCACCTGGAGAAAGGCGCCGGCCTGGTCTACTCCTGGACGGCGTCCAACGGGGTGCTGTTCGATTTCCATGCAGAGCCGGATGTCAAGCCGGAGGCTGCCGACAGTGAGTACTTCGAGAGCTACGACACGCAGGATGACGAAGGCAAGGGACAGGCGCACGGGACGCTCGTCGCACCCAGCACCGGCATTCATGGCTGGTACTGGGAGAATCCGAGCGGTGAAACGGTGACCATCAAGCTCGTGTCCAGCGGCTTCTTCGACTGGATTTTTCACAGCCGGGACGAGCAGAAGGCTCGAATCAGACCGACGGATGCGTATTCGCTGGCGAGTCATCCCGCGGTACCGGATGAACCTCTTTGACCCGCTCGTCTCCATGTAATCCCGCCAACCGGAGCAGTTCTATGAAAAACATCGTCAAGGTCATGATCGCGGCCGGCATCCTCGCCTCTTCGCTCGCGCAGGCGCACGGCATCTGGTTTGCGCAGCGCGCGCGGCAGCTTGCGCTGATTTACGGCGTCGGCGCCGATGATCTCGACGCGGTCAAACGTCTGCCGCTGGTGGAGAACGTGACCGGTTACGACGCCGATCTCAACACCGTTCCTACGAGCTTGCGTGCCGCTGGTCCGCTACCCGTCGTAGATAGTGAAGGCGAGCTAAGCGTGGTGGCTGCCGTGCTCTTCAATGGCATTTGGAGCAAGACACCCGATGGCGAGTGGGTCAAGAAGGGTCGCGATGAAGTGCCGAATGCCGTCATTGCAGAGAAGAATTATAAATACGCCGTGCACATCAACGCGCCCTTGGACAAGCCGTTGCCCTTGATTCCGCAACACAGGTTGCAGATCGTGCCCGTATCCATGCCGCTGCCGGTCGAAATGGGCAAGCCGGTCAAGCTGCGGGTCGTGTTCGACGGCAAACCCATTGCCGGTGCGCGTGTACTCAGCGACTACGTCAACGATCCGGACGCCAAGCCGCTGAAGAGCGGCAAGGACGGCACGGTCACGATCAAGGCACGCAACCAAGGCCTGAACGTCATCGCCGCCATCGTCGACGGCCCCTCTGACGAACCCGCCAAGGCCGACAAGATGGAACACCTCGCGACGCTGACGTTCGTGTTGCCGCATGCGCCGGAGTGAGGGAGTCGTGAGTTGTGACTCGTGACTCGTGACTGGTGACTCGCAGGAGGGTGTTCTTCCAAGTCACCAGTCACCGATCACCAGTCACTATTTGAAGTAGTAAGCGGAGAGAGCAATGAAAGCGCTATTGATGACACTGATCGCAGCCACTGCCGCACTCTCGCTTGACGCTGCAGACGCACACGGCAGCACCAAGCCCGCGCACGGCGGCATCGTCAAGATCGTCGGTGAAACATCGTTCGAGTTCGTCGCGCTCGAGAATGGCGCGGAGGTCTATCTGAAGGAAGAAGACGAGGAACTCGACACGGCGCAGATGACCGGCAAGCTCACCGTCACGCACGAGGGCGGCAAATCGGAAGCCGCCCTGCAGCCCGCGGGCGGCAACAAACTGACAGCGACAAACATCAAGCTCCCGAGCGGCGCCAAGGTATCGGTGTCTGTGACTTGCGCGGATCAGATGAAGCTCGGGGCGACGTTCACGATGAAGTAGGAGCTTACGCCTCGATCAAGCCATGGCGGATCGCAAGCAGTGTCAGCTCGGCCTGATTGACCACGCCGAGCTTCTGCTTGAGGTTATACAGGTGGGTGCCAACCGTGGAAGCGGACAGCTTGAGATCTTCAGCGATGCGTTGCACGGTCGCGCCGCGTGCGAGGCGGATGAATACCTCGAACTCGCGTTCCGACAGACGCTCGACAGGAGATTTCGCGGTGCCATCGATGTCCGCCAGCGCGAGTTGCTGGGCCAAGCTCGCGTCGATGTAGTGGCGACCCGTCGCGATTTGCGTCACCGCTTCGATCAACGCTTCCGGAGCGCTGCGCTTGGACAAGAAACCCAATGCGCCTTCGCGCAGTGCACGTCGCGCATGCATCGGATCATCGTGTGCCGACAACGCCAGCACGCGCGCGTGGGGATCATGGGCGCGAATGCGGCGCAGCGCCTCGAGCCCCCCCATCCCGGGCATGGCAAGGTCCATCACGACCACATCGGGCGCCAGCTCCTGGTAACGCTGGCACGCGACCTCGCCGGATTCCGCTTCGAATACATCGGATATCTCGGCCACCGAATCCAGCAATAGGCGAAAGCCCGTGCGAACAACCGCGTGATCGTCGACCAGCAGCACCTTGATCATGCATTCACCCGAAGCGGAATTTCTGCCGTCAGCCGTACGCCGTGCGGCTCACGATCGTGCACGCTCAAGGTGCCGCCGAGATGTTCCAAGCGATGAGCCAGACCCCGCAAGCCAAAATGACCCGGCTTCGCCCAGTCAGCAGGCAGCCCGACACCGTCATCCGTGATGGTCACGACGATCCGCTCGTCTGTGGATTGCAGCTCGATGTCGATCGTGGCCGCACGGGAGTGCCGCAGTGCGTTCAATAAGCCCTCCTGTACGACTCGATAAATCGCCAGCGCGACACTGCCGCCCAGTTCCGCCAGCAAATCGTGCCGCATCGTTATAGCGACGGACGGATAGCGGCGACGCCAGTCTCCGACCAAGTTCTCCAGCGTCTCGGCTAGCCCCAGCGTGTCGAGCGAGAGCGGCATCAGGCGCGGTATCAAACTGTGCATGGCGTCGTACAGTCGCGCCGCTTCATCGGAGATGAGCTTAGCAGCATTGCTCGAGGCCGGATGTTGTTCGGCCGTTTGCGCAACGATGGCCAGTGCGAGGCTGCGGATCGCCGTCACGGACTGGCCGAATTCATCGTGCAGCTCGTGTGCGATCGAGTGCCGCTCCTCTTCGATGCGCTGTTCCATCAAGCTCGCCATTTCGCGTCGCTCCGCCAGACGTGCTTCGGCCTCGCGTGCTTTGCGCTCGACGTTCACCTTGTCCTCGACGGACTGTGCCATGCGGTTGAAGGCTGCGCCCATCGCGCGTGCCTCGAAGCCGGCCAGTGCCGGCAAACGAAACCCCAGCTCTCCTTTCTGGATCCGCTCGAGACCGCCCAGGATCACGGGGAACGGCGCCAGCGAACGGCTCACCAACCAGAATGCGAGTCCATTCACGAGCACGAGCATGAGCGCGGCGATCATGAGCAATCGCACGAGCGCATCCCACGCATCGAGAATGGCGCGAGAGGACTCCGCCTGCACGACGAGTTGTACGCCGCCATGCAAGGAGAATACGTATCTGGCCTGCTGCGGAGCGAGTAACTCGGCAAACCACTTCGGCGCTTGCCGCCCGACCTTCCACTTGGAAGGCGGAGATCGGTACAGCACCTCGCCCGCCGGCGTACGCAAGATGATGTCGTTGGCTCGCACGCGGCCGAGTTGCTCGAGAAAGATCAGCACGAGCTCCGGACCCCCTTCGCGTGAATAGATGCTCGCCAGGCGACCAAGGAGCTGAGCGGCGACACGATTGGCTGCATGGATCTCTTCCCGCACGGAGGCACGCGCGTTCTGCACCTCCATCGCGAGCAGCGCAATGACGAAGGCGGCTGTCAGACCGGCCACGACCAGGTTCAAGCGGGTGCGTAGCTTCATAGTAGCTAAGGATGCTACAGGGCCTGCAGATGCACTGCGCGCCCCAGGCGCTTCTCCAACGCCCTGCTCATGAAAATCATGAGGCGCACTTCATGATCATCCGGTATCCGTCAGGGGTGCCGACGCGCACCATTTCACGCGACCACTCATCGCAAAGGGGCATCGTCATGAAATGGGAAACTCCGCAGGCCACTGAATTCCGTTTTGGCATGGAAATCACGATGTACATCGCCAATCGCTGAGGTGACCGCGGCGCGGCGTAGGCTGCGCCGCATCCAGCGGCTCTTCTCTCGTGAAAATCCGGGTGCTGGGCTCGGCTGCCGGTGGCGGCTTTCCCCAGTGGAACTGCAATTGTCGAAATTGCACAGGTGTGCGAAACGGCACACTGCGCGCCCGGCCGCGCACGCAGTCATCGATTGCTGTAGCTCAGGACGACGAGACAGCCTGGGTTCTGGTCAACGCGTCACCCGACATTACTGCCCAGCTGCAGTCGCATCGCAGTTTTCAGCCCGAGCGCGAAACGCGCGACACCGCCATTGCGGCCATCGTGCTCGTCGATGGTCAGATCGACCACACGACAGGCCTATACATGCTGCGTGAGTCGCTGCGGCCATGGCCGCTGTGGTGTACCGACAGCGCCTACGCCGACCTCACACGTGGCAATCCGGTGCTTCAGGTTCTCGCGCACTACTGCGGTGTCGACAGGCATCGAATCGATATCGATGGCGAGGACTTCCGCATCGACGCAGTCCCGCACATTCGCTGGCGAGCGTTTCCGGTCGCGAGCAAGCCTGCGCCGTACTCGCCCAACCGTGAGGCACCGGTGCGCGGCGACAATATCGCCTTGCTCATCGTCGATGACCGCACTGGACGCTCCGTGCTGTACGCGCCTGGCCTGGGTGAAATCGACGAGCATCTTTGGCACGCCATGCGATCGACCTCGTGTGTGCTCGTGGACGGCACGTTCTGGACCGACCATGAAATGATCGAGCTTGGCTTCTCGCGCAAACGCGCGCGCGACATTGGACATCTGCCGCAGAGCGGTCCTGGCGGCATGCTCGAATGGCTCGCAGCGCTG
>CBJNAT010000302.1:0-4716 GCA_966434585.1 uncultured Gammaproteobacteria bacterium
GTCGCTCTCGCCTTGCCCTCGTGGCTGCCGTCGCGCTCGGGCTCGCGCCGCAGGCGAATGCTGCGGAGTTCGATCTATCCACCGCGACCATCGCCGACATCCAAGCTGCGATGGACAGCGGTGCGCTCACCTCCGAGAAGCTCGTGCAGATGTATCTGCAACGCATCGAGCTGTACGACAAGCAAGGTCCGAAGCTGAACGCGGTGCTCACCGTCAACAAGAAAGCACTCGAGCAAGCGCGAGCGCTCGATGCAGAACGCAAGGCGAAGGGGCCGCGCTCGCCGTTGCATGGTGTGGTCGTCCTGCCGAAAGACGTGTTCGACACGTATGACATGCCCACGAGCGGCGGCTTCAAGCCGATGGCGACCTCGCAGCCTTCACGCGATGCATTCGTGGTCGATCGCTTGCGTAAGGCCGGCGCGATCATTCTGGGCAAGCTGAACCAGTCGGATTGGTACGGCGTTGCGCCGAGCGGCGGCAGTACGTTGGGCGGACAGCCGGTCAGTCCCTACAACCCGAAGAAGACCACCGGCGGCTCGAGTTCCGGCACAGGCGTTGCTATGGCAGCGTGGTACGGCACGGTGGGCCTAGGCAGTGACACGAGCGGCTCGATCGTCATTCCGAGCACGTTGAATAATCTGGTGGGCTTCTCGACGACTCATGGTCTCGTCAGTCGCACCGGGATGATGTGGAGCTCGCCGCGTCAGGAGAGCGGCGGACCGATGTGCCGCAGCGTCTACGACTGCGCGGCGGTGCTCGATGCGATCGCAGGGTACGACGCAGCGGATCTCGCGACCGAAGCGAGCCTCGGCAAGATTCCCGATCAGCCGTATACGAGCTTCGTCAAAGCCGACGGCTTGAAGGGCGCACGTATCGGTGTGCTGCGCGAGATGGTTCGCTCTGGGCCGAAGCACGTCGAAGGTACTGCCTTGTTCGATAAGGCAGTGGCCGACTTCAAAGCCGCTGGCGCGATGATCGTCGATCCTGTGCTCACCGGCTTGGACCTTCCGGAAGTGGTCCGTGCATCGGGCGCTGCACAGTACGAACGCGCCGATGCCATCAACAAGTATCTGTCCGCGCTGCCACCGAGCGCGCCGATCCGCACGGTCGATGAAATGATCGCGAAGGGTGGCAAGCTCGTGAAACCGGCCATCATCGAATCCGCAAAGCTCGGCAGCCTGGATCACAACAAGCAACTCGTCGCAGCGTACAAAGCGCAAGACATGCTGCGCGCCGCGATGATCGAGTTGATGGACAAGTACCAACTCGACGGCTTGATCCTGCCGTATCGCACGGCGCTCACCGATGATCGTCCGACCGCTCCGAATCCAGCCGGCGGTGGAGGGTCCAGCGAGTCAGCAAACGCGCTCGCCTCCTACACGGGCTTGCCGACGATCATCGTGCCGGGTGGGTTCTTCCCATCCGATGGTGTGCCCTTCGCCGTGCAGTTCCTCGGCAAGCCGTTCACCGAACCCACGCTCATCTCTCTCGCAAGCGGCTATGAGGCTGCAACCAAACATCGCAAAGCGCCTGCGCTCACACCGCCACTGCCGGATGAGCGCTTCACGTATGCGCCGGTGGAGAAGCCGAAGGCGATGGTGGCGGCGCGATGAGCAGAACGGTTGCTGTCGGCTCTTCACCTCTCCCGGTTGCGGGAGAGGTCGCCGCAGTGGCGGCGGGTGAGGGCAGCGCGAGAGCGCTTCTCCAGAGAACCCTCACCCTGTCCCTCTCCCGCAACCGGGAGAGGGGACGCCCAATTGCGCGACAGCGCTTTCCGCGAAACTGGCGCAACCGGGAGAGGGGACGCTATTTCCGATCGACCTTGCTCGCGGCGATGGCTGCCCTCGTCACGGCAGTTCCCGCCCACGCCAAAACGTTCGACCTCACCACCGCCAGCATCGAAGACATCAACGCTGCCTTCGATGCCGGCGCTCTCACGTCCGAGAAGCTGGTGGGTTTGTATCTGAAGCGCATCGAGGCGTACGACGACAAAGGACCGAAGATCAACGCAGTGCTGGCGCTGAATCCGAAGGCGCTGCAAACCGCCAAGCAGCTCGATGCCGAACGCAAGACGAAAGGCCCTCGCTCGCCGCTGCATGGCATCCCGGTCATCGTGAAGGACGTGTTCGATACGGCGGACATGCCGACGACGGGCGGTTATCTGCCGCTGAAGGGTGTGATCCCCGCGCGCGACGCAACCATCGTGAAGAAGCTTCGCGATGCAGGCGCGATCATCCTGGCGAAGGTCAATCAAAGTGACTGGTATGCCCAGCCAGACACGATGGCGAGCAGCACGCTCGGTGGCTCCAGCCTGAATCCATTCGCATTGGATCGCACCCCGGGGTGGTCCAGCGCCGGCACGGGTGCCGGGCTCGCCGCGCATTTCGGCACGATCGGATTGGGCAGCGAAACAGGTTTCTCGATCCGTACGCCGACCAGCGACAGCAACCTGTTCGGCTTATCGACGACTTCAGGATTGATCAGCCGCTCGGGTCAGATGTGGAGCTACATCACTGGCGAACGCGGCGGCCCGATGGCGCACGGCGTGTATGACCTGGCTGCTACGCTCGATGTCATCGCTGGTTTCGATAGCGATGATCTGTGGACGGCCAACAGTCTCGGCAAGATGCCGATGAAGCCGTATGTGAGCTTCATCGACAAAGCAGGCTTGAAGGGCGCGCGTGTCGGTGTGCTCAAAGAAGCCTGGGCATTTACGCCGTCCGATCCCGCCGTGATCGAGCTTGCGAAGAGTGCCATCAAGGTTTTCGGCGACAACGGTGCGAAGGTCTACGAGCCGGTCTCGCTCGAGTTGGATCTCGTGCAGTACCTGCAAGCGAATAGCTTCCCGAGTCGCTACGAACGCATTCACGCCATCAACCAATATCTCGCGCATCAAGGTCCCAACTATCCGTTCAAGAACGCGAGCGAGTTGTTGCTGGATCACCCCGGAGTGCCAGGGCGTCCTGCGGACAAAGAACAGATCGCGAAGCTCGTCGATCTCGATCGGGATCCGGAATATCGCGCGACACTCGAAGGCAAGGCGAAGCTGCGTGAAGCGGTCATCGCGCTCATGGATCGCTACCAGCTCGATGCGCTCATCTACCCACACAAGTTGCACGGACCGCTGAAGATCGGTCCGCGCGAGGACCCCGAGCGCAAGTACACGGCCAATCAAATGAGCCCGCTCACGGGGCTGCCAGCGTTCATCGTGCCTATGGGTTTCACGCCACAAGGGTTACCTGTGGGCCTCGAGATCCTGGGCAGGCCCTGGAGCGAGCCGATGCTCATCAAGCTGGCGAGCGGCTTCGAAGCGGTCACGAAGAATCGTCGCGTACCGCAGTCCACGCCCGCGTTGGTTGGGGAACATCTTGAGTATTGAGTCGGCGAGCATGAGCACAGCTGTCGGCGGTGCGGCTCATTACTCGCCGGGCGCTGGTGTGACGGCAACCGCGAGTAAGCACACTGCGCAGAACTGGATCGTCGGACCGCTGCAAGACGCGCTGCTCATCATAGGCACACCCATCCTCGTGCTGGCAGCGGCGCTGTTTGCATTCGCTACGCTGGATCCGTTAGCCGCGACGTCGCTGATCGTCACGGTACACATCGTATTCACCGTCGCTCATCACTTGCCCACGTTCGTTCGCATCTATGGCGATGTGGATCTGCTGCGACGGTATCGCTGGCCGCTGCTGCTCGGTCCGGTCGTGCCGCTGGTGTTCTCAGCGTTTGTGCTCGCGTACTTGAACGCACACGACTATCCGCTGGATTACTTCCTGTACGTCTATCTGTTCCTGGCGTTGTGGGACCCATGGCACTTCTTGCGCCAGCACTATGGGTTCATGCGGCTCTACGACCGCCCCAACGCCGCGCCGCGAGCCCTCGCCGGACGCATGGACTGGTGGCTCTGCGCGAGCTGGTTCGTCTACATCATGCTGGCGAGCGGTAGCTGGCTCGCAGGCTTCCTGGAAGATCTCCAGACCAGCGTGCACTTCCCGGCGCTGGCCTGGGTGCACCTCGAGTGGATCTCTGCAGCGACCACGTTGATGCGCGACGTGGCAGTGCTTACGACGATCGCGTATGTGGGCTACATCCTCTGGTGCAGGTCGAAGGGCTACTTCATCAGCACCGCAAAGCTCCTGCTCTTCGCGATCACCTTCGGGGCGCTCTACTTCGCCTATACGCCGAACGCTGCGGTACTGCACTTGGTGCCGGAGTGGTCATTCAAGGTCGGCTTCGCTGCCATCGGCATCGTCCACGTCACGCAGTACTTCGCCGTGGTGTGGCGCTACAACCGTGGCTTGGCTGCGCATACAGGGCGCGCACGCCAAGGTTGGTTCGAACGTGTGCATCGTCGCGGCGGCGCCTGGCTCGTCCTCGCGTACGTCGTAGCGGGTTGGCTGTACGGCGAAGCAATCACCACGCCGCGAGCCAATCACTGGCTGATGTCAGTGCTGCTCGCCGTGGGCTTCACGTCCACCCTCCTGCACTACTACTTCGACGGTTTCATCTGGAAAGTGCGCCACCAGGAGAACCACGAAGGTCTCGGCTTCACACGGACGGACTCGAAAGCGCCCACGGTGTCGTGGTGGTTAAAAGCCCAGCGCATCGCGGCCGCTCCGACCTTTGCACGCCAGTTCGTGTACTTCGCCGTGCCGCTCGCAGTACTGACGGCGGGCGCGCTCGCGGTATGGAGCTCACCTGCGACGAGCTCCATGG
>CBJNAT010000303.1:0-4702 GCA_966434585.1 uncultured Gammaproteobacteria bacterium
GATCGCCCGCGATCGGAATCACCGCGGTGTGGCGAATCGCGCCGCCCGAGAACACCGCGATGTCTGTCGTGCCGCCGCCGATGTCGACGAGACATACACCGAGTTCCTTCTCATCATCGGCGAGCACCGCATAACTAGATGCGAGCTGCTCGAGCACGATGTCCTCGCACGAGAGTCCACAGCGCTGCACGCACTTCACGATGTTCTGCGCGGCGCTTTCCGCGCCGGTCACGATGTGCACCTTCGCCTCGAGCCGCACACCCGACATCCCGATCGGCTCGCGAATGCCTTCCTGGCTGTCGATCAGGAACTCCTGGGGCAGGATGTGCAGGATCTTCTGATCGGCGGGAATCGCGACGGCACGCGCTGCATCGATGACGCGATCCACGTCTTCCGCCGTCACTTCTTTGTTCTTGATGGCGACGATGCCGTGCGAGTTGAGGCTGCGCACGTGGCTGCCCGCGATGCCTGCGTACACCGAGTGGATCTCGCAGCCCGCCATGAGCTCCGCCTCTTCGACGGCGCGCTGAATGGACTGCACCGTGGACTCGATGTTCACGACGACACCGCGCTTCAGGCCGCGCGAGGGATGCGAACCCAAGCCCACGACCTCGAGCTTGCCTTCGCTGGTCAGCTCGCCCACGATCGCCACGACCTTCGACGTGCCGATGTCGAGACCGACGATCAGGTTTCGTTCTGTTTTCTTTCTCGTGATCATTCTCGAGAACTGTCCGCTCTTCGAAGGCGCCACATTTACGTCAAGCACCCGCTGCATAGTCGTCATTACTGCGCTCCTCGTTGCGGCGCTCCGCGCCCCCGTTCCAACCGACCGCAAAACCGTTGCTGTAACGCATGTCGACGTACGCGACTTCGCCGCTGCGCGCCGCCACGACCGGACTCGCGGCACGCACGAAGCGGCCGAGCCGGTGATACACGTCCTGTCGACCGAGTCGTACCGTGACGTTGTTCGACAGCGCCAGCTCCCACGCGCCACGCGCATCGAGCGATACACGTGTCAACCGCAAACCGACGAGCGCCAGCTTGGCGCTCGTATCCATGTACAGCTGGGCAACTTGCTGCTCGGAACCATCCGGGCCTTCCAGCACCGGCAGCTCGGCGGGCACGTGCAACGCATCGCGCATGAACAGTTCGCCGCGCTTGTTCAAGAGGCCGCGCTCGCGCCAACGTGCTGCCGCTTCGTGTTCGGTGATGAACGCACGCACGCCATTCGGCCAGGCGCGTTCGATACGCACACGATCCACCCAGGAAATGGACTCGAGCGCGTGTGCAAGCGCGTCGAGATCGACTGACAGAAAGCCCGCACCCCGGAAAGGCGCGATCGCCTGCTCGATGTCGGCGGGCGAAACACGCTGAAACGCGCCGCCCACCTCGACGCGCTTGATAGGACGATCGAGTAGCCACACCACACTGAGCAGCACGCCACATACCGCGAGCAACGCCGCGGTGCGCGTCAACACGACGCGACCGCGACTGCGCACGATCTCCACGGCCTGCTCGGCAATCTCGGCCATATCAGACTCGTCGCGCTTGTCGCGATTGCGTTTGCGGTTGGAGAAGAGCATCAAGCCTTCCCCGCTTCGGGCTTGCGATCGAAGCTCGTTTCCAACATGCGCCAGACGAGCTCGTCCATCTCGATGCCATGCACACGCGCGGCCTTCGGCACGAGCGAATGACTGGTCATGCCGGGGGCTGTATTCACTTCGAGCAGATAGTTCTTGCCACTCTTAGAACGCATGATGTCGACGCGCGCACAGCCGCTGCAGCTCGCCGCCTTGAAAGCCGCCAGCGCAAGCGCACGCATCTCCTGCTCGGCCGCGCCCTCCAGTCCGGGGCAGATGTACTGCGTGTCCTCGGCGATGTACTTCGCGTGATAGTCGTAATACTCACCGGCCGGCACGATGCGAATCGTTGGTAGAGCCTCATCCACGAGGATGCCTACGGTGTACTCATCACCAACGATCATCTCTTCCATCATCAGCTCACCGCGATAACGTCGCGCGAGCGCCACCGCCTGCGAAAGGTCTGCCTCCTTGAACACGCGACTCACACCCACGCTGGAGCCTTCACACGAAGGCTTCACTATCAGCGGCAGACCAATCGCACCTGCGGCGTCATGCAATTCGCGATCAGAGGAAATGCGCGCGTAACGCGGCGTAGGCAAGCCTTCGGACAGCCACACCTGCTTCGTGCGGATCTTGTCGAGCGTGAGCGCCGAGCCGAGCACACCTGATCCCGTGTACGGCACGCCGAAACTTTCGAGCAGTCCCTGTACGACGCCGTTCTCGCCATCGCCACCGTGCAGAATGTTGAACACGCGATCACACCGCTTCGCGATCAACTCCTGCACGAGCACTGGAATACCATCGACCGCATACGCATCGACGCCACGACGA
The DNA here is from genome assembly GCA_966434585.1 of uncultured Gammaproteobacteria bacterium. Lineage (GTDB taxonomy): Bacteria > Pseudomonadota > Gammaproteobacteria > Steroidobacterales > Steroidobacteraceae > DATELY01. Next base: position 2,415 of record CBJNAT010000303.1, read on the forward strand.
CGCAACGCGTCCAGGCAATTGCTGCCCGAGTTCAACGAGACTTCGCGTTCGGACGAGGTGCCGCCCATTAAGAACGCCACGCGGCCGAACTGCCGAGGGTCGGCAAGCTTTGCGCTCATCGCTTTGCTCCTCGCGCGGCTGGGGGCTGGGGGCTGGAGGCTGGGGGTAGAAATGGAATCCGCGCGCAAGCGGCGGCGGAGCCGCTCCTACCTCCAGCCTCCAGCCTCCAGCCTCCAGGCCTCATTTCCTCTCCCCCACAATCCGCACTTCAGTCTGCAGTGCCACGCCGTGTCGCTCAGCCACCACCTTCTGCACATGCGCGATCAACGCTTCGATGTCCGCTGCCGTGGCGGAGCCCTCGTTGATGATGAAGTTCGCGTGTTTCGTCGAGACGCGCGCGCCGCCGATGGCGAAACCTTTCAAACCGGCGGATTCGATGAGGCGCGCTGCGTGATCACCGGGCGGATTGACGAAGGTCGAACCACAGGAGGGTTCGCCAATCGGCTGCGTTGCTTTGCGCTTGGCGAGCAGATCGCGGATCTGCTCCTGACTCACGCTCGGCTTCGCTTCGAAGCGAAGTTGCGCAGCCAGAAACCACTCCAGTGCCGGCATCTCCACATGCCGATAGCTCACGCGATATTCACTCGCACTACGCTGCTGGATACGACCCTGACGATCGATCGTGGTCACGCTCACCACGTGCTTCCATGTCTCACCTCCGAAGGCACCCGCATTCATCGCAAGCGCACCCCCGAGAGTTCCCGGAATACCCGCAAAAAATTCGGCGGGACCCAGCCCCCACTTCACGCACTGCTTGGCGAGCTTGGCGCACGCAACGCCCGCGCCGCATTCCACTTCGTGCTGACTGACACGATTCAATTCGTCGAATGCCGAGTGCGTTGCGATGACGGCGCCTCGCAATCCGCCGTCGCGAATCAACAGATTGGAGCCAAGGCCAACCCAGTAAACAGGTATCGCTAAATCGAGGCTTTGCAGGAAGCCGGCGAGATCCGCGGCGTCGCGCGGCTTGAAATACAGATCTGCCGGCCCACCCACGCGCCAGGACGTGTGCTTCGACATCGGCTCGTTACGCGCGACTCGGCTCGAGAACTCCGGCGGCAAGGCAAGCGCGTTCATGGCAACTGACCTCCCATCGAGCTCGGCAGCGGCGGGCGGACAGTGCGCAACAGATTCGGCAACTCGGCCGCTTTCGCACCGATGCTGCCGGCGCCCATGGTCACGATCACATCGCCATCGCGAAGGATGCGGGCGAGCGCTTGCGGCAAATCATCGACGCCCGCGACATAGACCGGCTCGACCGCGCCATACGAACGAATCGCACGGCAGATCGCCCGGCTGTCTGCTCCCGTGATCGGCGCTTCGCCCGCGGCATAGACCTCCGTCACGAGCAACGCATCGACGTTCGCGAGCACGCGCGCAAAGTCATCGAGCAGATCGCGGGTGCGCGAATAACGATGCGGTTGGAACACCAGCACGAGGCGACGACGCGGCCAACCTTGGCGAATGGCCTCGAGCGTTGCGGCAATGGTCTCGCCGGACTGCTCGACGCTGACGCGCGGCGACGTTACGTTGCCCTTCACTTGCGCGCTCTTGCGAATGTGCACGCGCTCGGAGCCGAACAAATCGCCTTCGACATAACCATCGACATAGATCGAATGCGCATAGACGTCGGCCCGAACCTTGCCCTGCGGCCCGATCGTCAGGCTGTTGCTCTTGAGCTGGACCGTGCCGCTGACTTCGCCCTCGATTAGCAAGTCCTCTTCGCCCCGTACATCGCCATCGATGTGGATCGAGGGACCGATGACGGCTGCGTCGCGACTGACAGGCGCGCTGCTGCTCGTGCTGCGCGGGGGGTTCGACTCCGTCCTGGTCGGGCTCGACTCGGGACGCGGACCCGCCTCGGGTGTTCCTTTCTTACCGATCTCAAACATGCTGATACCCCTAGGTTTCGAGTGTGAGTGCTTTCGCCACAACCACTTGCACGTAGATTATGACGAACGGTCTATCTAACATACCCGTCCCAATAACGCCATTGTCGGTTTCGGCCGACACCTCGCCGCTCTTTGGATCAGGAAGCGAAGTAATTCACGATCGCCAAAATCGCCGCCCAGGTCGTGACCGAGGCCAATGCGACGGCTATGCCTGAGGCCACGGTGCCGATCAGCACGACGAGCCCGTCGCGCTCCGTCATGCCGATCGCGATGACTGAAGCGGCGATCCCCGGAGGCATGTTCCCCACGAACGGAATCGGCAAGATCATGATGAAG
>CBJNAT010000304.1:0-4692 GCA_966434585.1 uncultured Gammaproteobacteria bacterium
GGAGCAGCCGCGCCTTGCGTGACGTTGCAGAAATTCCCGCGACACGCACCGGAGATGCACCGGCGCCCTGGTATCTGCCTGCGGGCGATGAGATTGCGATCTTCGAGCAATGCCACGCGCGCAATCTGGCGGTGATGCTCAAAGGGCCGACGGGATGCGGCAAGACGCGCTTTGTCGAGTACATGGCGTGGCGGCTGCAGCGGCCGCTGATCACCGTGGCCTGCCACGATGATCTCACTGCGAACGATCTGGTCGGCCGCTATCTGGTTCGTCACGATGGTACGTGCTGGCAGGACGGGCCTTTGACGCAAGCGGTCCGCATGGGTGCGATCTGCTATCTCGATGAGGTTGTCGAAGCGCGTCAGGACACGATCGTGGTGCTGCATCCACTCACGGATTATCGACGCATCCTGCCCATCGAAAAGACGGGCGAAACGGTGTCCGCTGCCCACGGTTTTCAACTCGTCATGTCCTACAACCCGGGCTACCAGCGCATGCTCAAAGATCTGAAGCCGAGCACGCGCCAGCGATTTGTCGCACTCGATTTCGACTTTCCGTCGATCGAGCGCGAGACGGAGATCGTGCAGCGCGAAGCCGGTATCGAGCGCCCACATGCATATGCACTGGTGTCGCTGGCGCAGCGGCTGCGTGCGTTACGAGATCGCGGCTTGGCTGAAGTGCCAAGCACTCGCTTGCTCGTCGCAGCAGGCCGGCTGATCGCCAGCGGCATCGAGCCGCGCACCGCCTGTCGACACGCACTCATCGCGCCGCTGTCGGACGACCCGTCATTGCTCGCCGCCATGCACGATTTGACCGAGGCGACCTTTGTATAAACAGGCGTGTGCCGTGCCCGAAGCAGAAGACGTCATCACCGATGCGGCGCGGCATGCGACAGTGTTCGCCCGCGATCTCTGGCGCAGGCATCGGCACGATCCGCATGCCAAAAGCCTTCCCACTCTGCACGATGTGACCGAGCGTCTGAGTCTGCTCGTTCACGGCGCCTTCGGTCGGAGCATGCCAATTCGCGTGGCGCAACCGCCTGCACCTGCGACGCTACTGAGGCGCACTTTTCAGAGGCATCTGTTCCCGGCACCCACGGCCCCACTACCAGCCACCGATGGTCGAGCGCTGTGGTTACCCATGGACGCCGGCGGAGACACACGCGACGAATGTTTGGAGCGTTTGCGCAGCATGGCGCTGCATCAGGCTGCACGCGCCAGTCGCGGTAGTGCCGCTGAGTTCGCTCGAATAGCAGATCCTATGACGCGCGCTGTCTACGTGCTGCTCGAAGCACGCGCCTGCGAAAAGCACATCGCTGCGCTGTTGCCAGGCATGGCGCTCTCGCTCGCGCGTTTCCGACAGCATGCACTCGGCGCGCGCCCAGCGCTCGAGAAGTTTCCCGCCTACCGCCGCCCGCTCGAGCAGCTCGCCCGCGCTGTGATGACGGACGGCCATGTCGTCGGTTCGCTGGAGTCAGTTGAGGCCAGTCATCGGACGGCGAGCGCAATCGCTGACGAGCTGCGAGCGCACGAGCCGAACCTGTCTCGCGCCGCGAGCTGCGTGCTGTATCTCGATCATTGGACCGGCGAGCTGAAAGAGCCTGAGCGAGGTTCAGAAGATGTGCGTGTACGAGCCAATGGCAGCGAGATGCAACAGTCGCCTCTACGCAGCGCACGTCTGCAGCGCCGTCCAGACGTGCGAGACGCTGCATCGGACGAAGATGATGACGCTCAGGGCGCATGGATGGTGCAGACAGCACAGCCTCATGAGCACGCGGAAGATCCGCTCGGCATGCAGCGTCCGGTCGATCGAGATACGGAGATTGCCGCTGATGAGTTCGCCGATTCGCTCAGTGAGCTGTCCGCTGCACGGCTCGTCAGTACTCCCGAGATCCCCAAGGAGGTGCTCATCGCGGATGACGCACCCGAAACCCGTGCACGTGCGCAGAACTCGGAGCCGCAACGTGAGGTCAAGAGCATCGCGTACCCGGAATGGGACTATCGCTCGCGGACGTATCGAGAGCCCGGCGCCATCGTGCGTCTCGTACGCGCCGAAGAAGCATCAGAGCAATGGGTGTCGCAGACGCTCGAGCGTCATCGCGGCATGCTGCGCGAAATTGCTCGCCGGTTCGAACTGCTGCGTGGCGAACGCGTGCGGCTCCGCCGACAGTTGGATGGCGATGCCATCGACATCGATGCCTGCGTCGATGCGCACGGCGACTTCGCGGCCGGCCGGCCGCTCTCACATGCCGTGTACGAGCGCATCGTGCCGCAATGTCGCGAGCTCGCGATCAGCCTGCTCGTCGATGTGAGTGGCTCCACCGACAGCTGGATATCGAACCAGAAACGCATCATCGATGTGGAGCGCGAAGCGCTGCTGCTGGTCGTCATCGCACTGGAGTCGCTGCGCGCGCCGTACAACGTGCTTGCGTTCTCGGGCAATGGGCCTGCGCACGTGACCATTCGAACGCTGAAGAGCATGGCCGAGCCGCACTCGGCATTGATCTCGCGCCGCATCGCTGCGCTGGAACCAGAGCGCTACACGCGCGCCGGTGCAGCACTGCGTCACGCGACTTCGACCCTGATGGAGCAAAGCGCGCGACATCGATTGTTGTTGCTGTTGTCGGACGGGAAGCCCAATGACAGCGACGATTACGAAGGACGCTACGGTGTCGAGGACATGCGTCAGGCGGTCACGGAGGCAAAGCTGCAGGGCATCTTCCCGTTCTGCCTCACAGTCGATCGCCAGGCCGCACACTACTTGCCGCACATCTTCGGCGCCGGTCAGTACTCGCTGCTGATGTACCCCGAACGCCTGCCGCCGGTGTTGTTGCAGTGGATGAAGCATCTACTCACCGTGTGAGCTTAGGCCGGCCGATCACACGCTCGCGGCAAGCTGCCACAATCCGCCATCATTAGGCCGCTATTGATCGGCGAGAGCGCCGCTCAACAGGCGCAGAATCCTCGAAGAGAACTCCAAGAAGGATGCTCGCTCATGCTCAGTCTGCGTTGGGGGATCGCATTGCTCCTCCCGTTCGTTGCGCTCGCCGGGGTTGCACAGACGGTTGTCGAGCCACAGGCAACGGCGAAGGTCGAGCTGTTTTCGCCTCAGGGCGAGATGCGCGAAGTGCGGCAGGTCACTGCGCGCTTTAGCGTGCCGATGGTCGCGCTGGGTGATCCACGTTTGCCCGATCCCTTCGATGTGAACTGCCCGGCCAGTGGCAATGGGCGCTGGGTGGATGTGCGCAACTGGGCGTACGACTTCGATGCGGATTTGCCTGCGGGATTGAGGTGCACGTTTCAGTTGCGCAAGGACCTCAAGAGTGCGAGCGGTGTGGCCTTGAGTGGCAAGCGCCAGTTTTCGTTCACGACGGGTGGGCCCTCGATCGTGGCGTCGTATCCCTACGAGGGTTGGGAGCAGATCGACGAGGAACAGATCTACCTGCTCAAGCTGGCGGCGCCCGCGACGAAGTCTTCCATCGAAGCGCATGCGCATTGTGTGGTGGCGGGCATCGAAGAGCGTATTCCTCTGCACGTGCTCGAAGGCCAGTCGCGGGCCGCAGTGCTCGAGAAGCGCAGCTCGCTCGGCTACGAGTACTTCCGCCTGCTTTGGAAGAACGGCGAAGAGCAAAACGTACGCCTGCGCGGAAAGGCGCTCGACCGCGCTGAAGCCGAGATCGCAGTAGTCCAATGTCAGCGTCGGTTGCCCCCTGGGACGCAAGTGCGTCTGCACTGGGGTAAGGGTGTCACGACGTTCACTGGTGTGCCGACCAGCCAGGATCAGCAGCTCGCATTCAAAGTGCGACCTGCATTCACCGCCCGTGTCGAATGCATGCGGGCCAATGCGCGCGCGGGTTGCATGCCGATGCAGCCGGTGAACGTGCTCTTCACCTCGCCCGTGCCGCGGCAGCTGGCGCTGGGTTTGCGTATGAAGACGAGCGACGGCAAAGCGCTGCAGCCCACCGCTCCTGAGAAGAACGCACCGACGCTCGAGCGAGTGACGTTCGCGCCGCCGTTTCCGGAGGAGTCGGCCGTCACGATCGAATTGCCGCCGCAACTGCTCGACGATGCAGGTCGCACGATCGAGAACGCCGCGCGCTTTCCACTCGAGCTGCGCATCGATGTGTATCCGCCGCTGGCGAAGTTCAGCGCGCCTTTCGGCATTCTCGAAGCGAACGAAGGCGGTGTGTTGCCGGTGACCTTGCGCAATCTCGAACCGCAGATGGGTGCGCAGTCACCTTTGCCCGCGAAGATGCTGCGCATCGGTGCGGATGCCGCGGGGATTGCGAGATGGTTGGGGCGCGTTGCCGTCGCGCAAGACGGCTCGGGTGAATGGATCACCGTGGAGCGCCAGCCGACCGAAGACGATCCCGCCACTACGGAGACGGTATGGCGAGAGACGACGGGTACGGCTTCCGTGTTCACCGAGACGGACACGCCCACCGATTTCACACTCACCAAGCCGTCCGGCGACAAGCCAGCCGAAGTGATCGGCATCCCACTGAAGAGCACGGGCTTCTATGTCGTCGAGATCGGCAGCAAGCGTTTGGGACAGTCGCTGCTCGGTCGCGATGAAATGCGGCATGTCGGCACGTCCGCGCTCGTCACCAATCTCGTCGTGCACTTCAATTGGGGCCGCGAGCGCTCCTCCGTGTGGGTCACCACTCTCGACAAGGGCACGCCGGTCGCGGAC
>CBJNAT010000305.1:0-4691 GCA_966434585.1 uncultured Gammaproteobacteria bacterium
ATCGTGCCGTGGCTCGAGCAGCTATTCGGACGGCCGGTGATGGATCCTACGGTCTACTACATCACCAAAATTCCTTCGGAAGTGCAGGCGCCGCAGGTGACCACGGTGACGCTCATCGCGCTCATCCTCACCGTGCTCGCCACGATCTACCCCGCACGGCGTGCTGCCGCGACCGAACCTGCCGAAGCGTTGCGCTACGAGTGAGCCGTGAAACTCTCGTACGAACTCTTCATCGCCCGCCGGTATCTGCGTTCACGCCGTAGCAGCCGTTTCATCTCATTCATCTCTGCGATCTCGATGGCGGGCGTGGCCCTCGGGGTTGCGGTGCTCATCGTCGTGTTGTCCGTGATGAACGGTTTCGAGCACGAGCTTCGCACGCGCATCCTGAGCCTGACGGCACACGCCACGATCAGCGGTCTCGACGGACCGTTGGGCGACTGGCGTGAGGCGCAGCGGAAGCTCTCGCAGCAGCCCGGGGTCGTCGGCTCGGCGCCTTACATCGACGACGAGGCGCTCGCCTTGGCACGCGGCAAGAGCACGGGCTTCATGCTGCGCGGCGTGTTGCCGGAGGAGGAAACACGTATCTCGCGCATACGCGAGCTCTCGCACGGCGCGATGGATCGCTTGCAGCCCAAGGGTTACGGCGTCGTGCTCGGCAGTGAGCTCGCCAAACACCTTGGGGTGAGTGTCGGTGACAAGGTGATCGTGGTGATCCCCAGATGGCAAGTCACTGTCGCGGGCGTGTTGCCGGCCCGACGCAGCTTCACGGTGCTCGGTACTTTTTCCGCGGGCATGTACGAGCTGGATCGCAATCTCGCTTACGTGCACATGGCCGATGCTGCGCGGCTATATCGATTGGGCAATGCAGTGACCGGTCTGCGGCTGCAACTCGCCGACATGTTTGCGGCGCCGCGCGCTGTGCGCGAGCTCGCACTGTCGCTCGGTGGCGGCTACTACATCGATGACTGGACGCGCCAGCACGCGAATTTCTTTCGCTCCATTCAGCTCGCGAAGTCGACGTTGTTCCTCATCCTGTTGCTCGTGGTCGCGGTGGCTGCGTTCAACATCATTTCCACCTTGGTGATGGTGGTGAAAGACAAACAGGCGGACATTGCGATCCTGCGCACGATGGGCACGACGCCACGCAGCGTGCTCGCCATCTTCATGGCTCAGGGCACAGCAATCGGTGCGATCGGCACGCTTGCGGGGCTTGCGTTGGGCGTGCTCATTGCGACCAACCTCGAAAGCTTGATCCACGGCTTGGAGTCGGTGCTCGGCACCCATTTCCTGGATGCCAAGGTGTACTTCATGAGCGATCTGCCGGCGGAAGTACATTGGTCCGATGCCGCGCAGATCTGTGTGACGGCTTTCGTTCTATGCTGTCTTTCCACCCTCTATCCCGCGTGGCGGGCAGCGCGCACTGAACCTGCGCGAGCGCTGCGGCAGGACTAATCGATTCAATCCATGACGCCAACTTCCGTTCTCGCCTGCCGCGATCTCTACAAAGAATTTCAACAAGGCGATACACGTCTCGAAGTGCTTCGCGGCGTGCAGCTCGATGTCCGCTCGGGAGAGCGCATCGCGATCATTGGCGCCTCCGGCTCCGGCAAGACGACGCTCCTGCAGTTGCTCGGCGGATTGGATCTGCCGACGAAGGGCACGGTGAGCGTAGTTGGCCAGAGCATCAACGATCTGTCCGACGCACAACGCGGCGAGCTGCGTAACGAGGCCATCGGCTTCGTTTATCAGTTCCACCATCTACTGCCCGAGTTCACGGCGCTGGAGAATGTGGCGATGCCCCTGCTCGTGCGGCGGGTGCCCATTGCGGAGGCCAAGAGCCGAGCGCGCGAGCTGCTCGAACGCGTGGGTCTTGGCGGGCGTCTCGAACACCGACCCGGCCAACTGTCCGGGGGTGAGCGGCAGCGTGCCGCGGTCGCGCGTGCGCTAGTCACTCGACCGCGTGTGGTGCTCGCGGACGAGCCGACGGGCAATCTCGACGGTGCGAATGCGGGCCAGGTATTTGCGCTGATGCTGGAGCTGAACGAAGCACTCGGTACGGCGCTGGTCGTCGTCACGCACGCACCGGAACTGGCGGGACGCATGCAGAGGGTGTTGACGCTGAGAGAGGGGCAGCTAGTCGGCTAGTCAACTAGTCGGCTAGCCAGATAAGAACTCCTCCCTCTGGCTAGCCGACTTGTAAGCTGTCAGCTACTCCCCGCATTTCTCCCCATTCACAGACTTTCTCGCGCGGCTCGCGCCTTTGCGGCTGTGATATTTCATCACCAGGCTGACATGCCAGATGCCGCCCAGAATGAGGTAACCCGCGAGCGCCGTGACCGTGCCCATCACGAGACAGCCCAGCAGGAGCGGTTTCCAGATGGGCAGCAGGCCTGTGGTGAGCCAGTCCCATGACATTTGGAATTGGAACTGGCGCTCGCCCATGCCGAGCAATTGGCACCCAACCCAGTACGCGACATAGAACAGCGGCACCATCGTCAGTGGATTGGTGAAGAAGGCGCCCGCGATGGCCGCGGGCACGTTCAGACGCAGGATGAGCGCTAGGATCGCCGCAAGCGCAACGTGGATCGGCAGCGGCACGAAGGATATGAAGAGCCCTAGCGCGAACGCGCGAGTGACGTTGCGACGGTGCAGCGACCAGTATGCCGGGTGCTCGAGCAGCAGCTTGAAGGGTTGCATGAACCACCGATCCCTCAATCGGTGGCGCTGCCGGCTGATGTGCTTGAAGACTTTTCGGGGCATGGTTGAAAGCGCGAGGGATCGAACTTTGATGTGCGGGACGCACGCGAGGGCGAGCCACGGAGAACGGCGCGCATTATCGGCAATCCGCAGGGAAGCGGGGAATGTTACGCATCGCAATCGCATTTCTGCTTGGGCATTGCCTGGTATTTGCCTGTCATGAGTTGCCGACGCTCTGGCCGAGCTTTGCGTATGGAATGGTGCTGCTGGCTGCGGCCTGTGTGCTGCGCTCGTGGACCGTCGCTGCGCTCACGCTCGGCGCATTGCTTGCGTGGCGGGCGGGCGCCGGTGCGCTCGCGCTTGATCTGGCTCCGGCTCTCGAAGGTGAAGACCTGACCGTTGCGGGCGAGGTGGTGTCGCTCCCGGAACGTTTGCAGAGCGGTGTGCAGTTCGACCTGCAGCTGAATCCGCGCACGACAGGACTGCCGGGAGTTGCGCGTTTGAGCTGGTATGACACGGAGGTCATACCGCAACCCGGTGAGCGCTGGCAGTTGCACGTACGGCTAAAGCGTCGACACGGCTTCGCCAATCCGGGTGGATTCGATTTCGAGGCTGCGCTCTTTCGCCAAGGCGTGGGCGCCACCGGCTATGTGCGTGCAAGCGATGTCAACGTGCGGCTCGCCGCTGCGGGCTCGAACGCGCGGCTCTTGCGCGCACGGAGTCGGATCGCCGCAGCCATCGCCCGCAGTGCGCATGGCGATGCCTTCACAGGTGTGTTGCAGGGCTTGGCTGTCGGCGTCCAGGACGCGATGACCGCCGAGCAATGGCGGGTGTTCGCACGTACGGGCACCACGCACTTGATGGCGATCTCGGGTTTTCACATCGGGATGGTGGCCGTCGTCTTCGCAGGCGTAGGAGGCGTGCTGCTCGTGCGTCTCTGTCCTCAGCATTGGGGACTGACGCGCTATCTCGGCGAAGCTGTGGGTGGGATTACGAGTGCAATCGGGTACAGCGCGCTGGCGGGGCTATCGGTACCGACACAGCGCACGCTCGCCATGCTGTGCCTGTACCTGATTGCACGAACGCTGCGGCGGCCGCTCGAAGTAACACATGCGCTGGGGCTGGCCTTGATGCTGATTTTATTGGTCGATCCGTTTGCGCCGCTCGCGCCAGGTGCGTGGCTATCCTTTCTTGCGGTTGCGGCGATTCTCTCTGCGACCGTGGGGCGACATGGCCCGGCACGCGCAGTCTCCGAATTCGGCAGAGCTCAATGGGCGGTGACGATCGGGTTGTTGCCCGTGCTGGCTGTCGCGTTCGGCAGCCTGTCGCTCGTATCGCCACTGGCCAATGCGATCGCCATTCCCGTGTTCACATTCGTGCTCGTGCCGCTCACGCTCGCGGGCGCTGCGGCTGCGTGCTTCTCAGCCACACTCGGCGGCGCCATGTTGCAATTGCCGTTGTGGACCCTGCATGCGCTCTGGCGCGTGCTGGAAGTGCTGTCCGACTGGCCCCTGGCGAGTTGGCATACGCCAGCCGTCGAAGGATGGGCGCTCGGCTTGTTCGCGATCGGTGCGATGACGCTCCTCCTCCCGAGCATCTGGCCGGTACGCGTGGGCGCAGCGATGTTGTGCCTGCCAGCGCTGCTGAACGCACCCGCCGCGCCAACGTACGGCCAAGTGCAGCTCACGATGCTCGATGTGGGGCAGGGGCTCGCCGCCGTCGTGCGAACCGAGAACCACACGCTCGTGTACGACACCGGCCCGATCTTCCGCAGCGGACGCGACACGGGCGAGCTCGTGGTACTGCCCTATCTCTGGTCGCAGGGCATTCGTCGTGCGGACGTGTTGATGATCAGTCACAGCGATGCGGATCACGCGGGAGGTCTCGAGACATTCCTGCGGGAGATGCCGACAGCGCGCTTGATGCACGGGCCCTCATTGCCTCGACGCACGGGCTCGTTGCCGTGTAGGCACGGTCAACAGTGGAACTGGGAC
>CBJNAT010000306.1:0-4684 GCA_966434585.1 uncultured Gammaproteobacteria bacterium
GGCATACGCCTTGGCCGAGGGAGAACGCCTCCGCCGCTGAGTGGTGCACCTCGGTGGCGCCCGGTACGTACTTCACTGCGGTACACACCGCTTCAGCCAGCTTGAGGATGGCTTCGCGTCGATCGCCGGTGAGCGTCAGATTTTCAGTGGCGAAGTTGACGATGGTGTCCTCCGCGCGCGTGAGGCTCGTTTCGGCGAGGTAGGCCAGCGGCGACAATCGTCCATCATCGGGCAATAGCAGACCGGATGTATCGCTCGTCTCCACGACGCCGTTCACGATGATCCGGATGTCGCGATGAGGTTCGTTGACCGTGAGCAGGTGCACGACATTGCCATGGGCATCGACCTGCGCCTGTTGTCGGCCCGGCGCTTGAATAGTCCAGCTGATCGCACGCTGCGAAGGCTCTGTGCGCGGCGTGAGTCGCAGGTGTTGGATGCTGCGTTTCACAGGGTCGCCGTACTTGTAGACCGTCTCGTGCCGGATGTGCAGTTGCATGGTCACTCGCTGGAAGAGACGAGGAAGTCGCGTGCCACGCGTTCGCCGAGATCGCACGTGCGCGTGAGAAAGTGGACGAGATACTCGTGCAGGCCTTGCTCGAAGATGTCATCGATGCGGCCGAAGTGGAGCGATGCCTGTAACTCGCCGGCACGCCGTTCGGTTTCGGCGGACTGCGAGTTGCTCACGGCCTGCAGGTGCGTATAGACCTGCGACATGCACCGGTGCAGCGAGCGCGGCATGTCGTCGCGCAGCACGAGCAGTTCGGCGACGCGGCGCGGTGTGATCAGATCGCGATACACCCGGCGATAGATCTCGAACGCGGAGACCGAGTGGAGTAGGGCGCTCCATTGGTAGTAATCGGTGGCGTCATCGTCGGCCTTCTCGTGATCGGGGACGAGCAGGTGGTATTTCACGTCAAGGATGCGTGCCGTGCTGTCGGCCCGTTCGAGATAGGTACCAAGCCAAGTGAAGTGCCAGGATTCATCCCGCAGCATCGTGCCTTGCACTACGCCGCGCGCCAGGTGCGAGCGGTACTTCACCCACTCGAAGAAGCTGCCGACTTCGCTGTCGACATTCGCACGCATCGCAGCGACGCGCATTTCCAGCCACGTCGAATTCAACGTCTCCCAGATTTCCGAGGTGAGCGTGCCGCGTACCGCACGTGCGTTTTCGCGAGCGGCACGCAAACAGTTGTAGATGCTGGAAGGATTGTCGCGATCGAACACCATGAAGGCGATCGCGTTGCTGGGCGAGATCAACGGGTATTTCGCGAGGTACGCCTCCCACAATCCGATGATGGTCAATGTCGCCGTCCACGCCTGCACCACCTCTTCGGCGGTTTGCGGCAGCAGCGACATGCGCGAGTTGACCTCGACCATGCGAGCGATGTTCTCGGCGCGCTCGGTGTAGCGAGCCATCCAGTACAAATGATCGGCGGTGCGGCTCAGCATGTTCCTATTCTTCGAGTACCCAGGTGTCCTTGGTGCCGCCACCTTGGGACGAATTCACGACGAGCGAGCCCTGGCGAAGCGCGACGCGGGTCAAGCCTCCCGGTACGAGGGTCACATCGCGACCGGAGAGCACGAAGGGCCGCAGATCGATGTGGCGCGGGGCGATGCCGGACTCGACGAACGTGGGACATGCGGACAGTGCCAGTGTCGGCTGCGCGATGTAGCGCTCCGGCGTGCGGCGGATGCGCTCCGCGAATGCCGCGATCTGTTCCTTGGTCGCCGACGGACCGATGAGCATGCCGTAGCCCCCCGCGCCGTGAACTTCCTTGACGACGAGTTGGTCGAGGTGCGCGAGCGTGTACGCCATATCATCGGGACGCCGGAGCACGTACGTGGGCACGTTGGCGAGCAGCGGCTCTTGCCCGAGATAGAAGCGAATCATGTCGGGCACGAAGGGATAGATGGATTTGTCATCCGCGACACCGGTGCCGATCGCGTTGGCGATCACAACGTGCCCGGCGCGGTAGGCCGCGAGCAATCCGGGCACGCCCAGCATCGAGTCCGGACGAAAGACCAGCGGGTCGAGAAAGTCATCATCGATGCGGCGATAGATCACGTCCACCCGCTGCGGACCGCGTGTCGTGCGCATGTAGACGAACTCGTCGTCCACGAAGAGATCCTGTCCCTCGACGAGCTCCACGCCCATCTGCTGCGCGAGAAACGCGTGCTCGAAGTAAGCGCTGTTGTTGGCGCCGGGTGTAAGCACGACGACCGTGGGGTCGTTGACGCCTGGCGGTGCGACACTGCGCAGATTCTCCAGCAATAGGTCGGGATAGTGTTCGACCGGCGCGACCTTGTGCTGCGCGAACAGCTCGGGGAACAACCGCATCATCATGCGGCGATCTTCGAGCATGTAGGACACGCCCGAGGGCACGCGCAGGTTGTCTTCGAGCACGTAGAACTCGCCCTTGCCGGCACGGACCACATCGATGCCGGCGATGTGTGCGTAGATGCCGTTGGGCACATCGATGCCCTGCATCTCGGGTCGGTACTGCGCGTTGCAGAGCACCTGCTCGGCAGGGATCTGGCCGGCCTTCAGAATCTCTTGGCCATGGTAGATGTCATGGATGAAGGCATTGAGCGCGCGGACCCTTTGCTTGAGGCCAGCCGCGAGCTGCTCCCATTCGGCCGCCGGGATGATGCGCGGGACGATGTCGAAGGGGATCAACCGTTCGGTCCCGGCTTCCTCGCCGTACACGGCGAAGGTGATGCCCACACGGTGAAACAGTGTGTCCGCTTCGGCACGCTTCTGTGTCACCCGATCAGATGGGGTTTTCGCCAGCCAATCGGCGAAGCTGCGATAGTGCTCGCGAACCTCTCCGGTGGCCGCGTGCATCTCGTCGTACGGCGCGTGTTGAAGCATTCGTCTCGGTCTGAGTGGCCAGTCGTGATCGCCCGGCGTGTTGTGCGAAAAGTCAGAGCAGAAAGCGTGCCAGCGAAAATGGTGCGGATTTAATGGACCCGCGCGCGTCCAAAGGGCGGTTGCAGGGCGGCACCTGAAGCGCTTGCTCGAAAACAGTGCATCAGCACGTTGCAGTCGCCAGGTCCGGGAGTCGTTCCAGGATCAGATGCTCCGCCCGCACATAGTCCACGTGCTCCAGATCCGGCGCGTCGCAGGTCAACTCACGAAGGATGGCTTGCTGAATCGCGCCGCGCTGAAAGGCAGTCGCGTACGGTATCTCGTGGTGAAACATGACCATCGAATACCGCGGGATGAAGCGGTCGGGATGACGGCGTTCCAGCTCGAGTGCGAGCAACCGCTGCAGCTGAAAGGTGGGATCGCGCACGCTGTCCCGCATCTCCACATAGTTTTCGATGGCCATATCGGCAATCGCGTTCGCTTGCGGGATCCGCTCGCGCTCGAAACCCGCGAACGCCGCAGCCACATCGCCGTGCGTCGACTCCAATCCTCGCAGCAATGCGACACAATCCTCGAAGCCGCAGTTCATGCCCTGGCCGTGGAAGGGCAGGATGGCGTGCGCGGCATCGCCGATGAGTACAGCCCGATCGCCGCATGCCCAGCGATCGCTGCGCACGGTCGCCATCTCGCCGACCGGATGTTCGAAGAATTCGCGCTCGAGCTCGGGTATGAGCGCGGCAGCGTCTGGAAAGTGTGCGGCAAAGAACGCGCGCACCGCAGTGGGCGTGGACAGTTCCGCGAAGCTTGGCGACCCCTGGTGAGCGAGAAAGAGTGTGACGGTGAAGCTGCCATCGAGATTGGGCAGTGCGATCAGCATGAACCCGCCGCGGGGCCAGATATGCAAAGCCTGCGGGTCGATCGCGTGTTCGCCGTTGGAGCGCGGCGGCAACGTGAGCTCTTTATAACCGTGCGTGAGCCGATCGATGTCGCAGTTGGCTCCTGTCGCTTGCGTCAGCGCATTGCGCACGGGCGAGCCGGCGCCATCCGCGGCGATCAGGTGCTTGAACCGACGGGTTTGGAGCCGGCCGTGTTCTAGAACCGTCAGTTGCGCCTTCGGTAGATCTGCGCTCTGCACTGCACAGTCGAATCGCAAATGAATGTTGGCCGTGCTTTCGGCTGCATCCAGCAGCAGCTCGTTCAGCAGCCCGCGAGAAACCGAGTAGATCACCTCGTGCGGGCGCTGGCCGTACGGCGTGAACGTCTGCTGGCCGCTCGAGTCGTGCAACCTGCGGCCGGGCATCGGCAGCAGCAGTGGATGCACGCGCTCCGACAGGCCGGCGACCGACAGGGCATGCAAGCCGCGAGCGGCAAGTGCGAGATTGATCGAGCGACCGCGCTCGACCGGGGCGACTCGCGGGTCGGGGCGCCGTTCGATGAGCTGCACCGAGTAGCCGTGCTGTGCGAGCAGAATGGCCATCAGCGGGCCCGTGAGCCCTGCGCCCGAAATCACGAAATCGACGGCTTCAAGGTCCACGGCTGACAGCCCGCAAGCACTCGACGAAGTCCCACACCTCCGTGAAGCGATTGTAGAGAGGCGCAGGCGCCACGCGAATGATGTCCGGTTCGCGCCAGTCGCAGATCACCCCCGCAGCGATCAAGCGATCGAACACGGCTCGCGCGTGGTCACGTGAACCGCGCAGTCGCAACGACAACTGCGCGCCGCGCGCATATTGCGGGGTGATGATGTCGAGTGCCTCTGCACACTCGGCTCGCAGGAGCTCATCGAGATACTGCGTCAGTTGCTTCGATTTACGC
>CBJNAT010000307.1:0-4683 GCA_966434585.1 uncultured Gammaproteobacteria bacterium
CTCATGCCATTTCTCAGGCCAAGAAGTTGCGCGCGCCCTCGATGGTTTTCTGATCCCTATCGCCGAGGTCATCGGGAGAGGGTATTGCCAAACCTCGCTGCACTGCTGGCCGAGCAGCGATCAAGCTCATCCAGCGCTGCAGATGGTCGAGACCATCGATGCTGAGACCGCTCCAGTCATAACCGCGCACCCATGGGTAGGTCGCGATATCGGCGATCGAATACTCGCCGGCAAGGTACTCGTTTTGCGCGAGCCGGGTATTGAGTATTTCCAGTAAACGGCGCGACTCGCGCTGATAGCGGTCGATCGCATACGGAATCTTCTCGGGCGCGTAGCGATAGAAGACATTGGCTTGCCCCATCATCGGACCGACGCCGCTCATTTGAAACATGACCCACTGAATCACACGAGAGCGGCCTTTCATGTCGGTCGGCATCAAGCGACCGGTTTTCTCGGCGAGGTAGATGAGGATTGCGCCGGATTCGAAGACGACGAAATCATCGTTGTCGCGATCGACAATCGTCGGAATGCGCCCGTTCGGATTCAGCTTCAGATACCACGGCGCTTTCTGCTCCTGCTTCGACAGCTTCAGCGCATGCACCGCGTACGGCAGCCCGAGTTCTTCGAGCGCAATGGCAATCTTCCAGCCGTTCGGGGTTTCAGCGGTGTAGAAGTCGATCATGAGGTGACAGATTTGGTGACGATCGGATAAGGGCCTGGGACCTGGGGCGTGGGTCAGAGGCAGAACAGCAAGGCGCTTCCTGCCCAGGCCCCACGCCCTACGCCCATCTACTCACTGCGCACCCAACTGCAACGCCCGAATGGCGTTCTGCTTCAAGATCAGCTCATGCACCTCGGGCTTGAAGCCGGCGGCCTTGAAGTCTTCCAGCCAACGATCGGGCGTGATGACGGGGAAGTCGGAGCCGAAGAGCATCTTGTGACGCAGCTGCGTGTTCGCGTACTGCACGAGTTGCGGCGGGAAGTACTTCGGGGACCAGCCTGACAGGTCGATGTAGACATTGGGTTTGTGCAGGCACACGGACAGCGCCTCGTCCTGCCATGGCCATGACGGATGAGCGATGATCACCGTCATGTCGGGGAAATCGGCGGCCACGTCGTCGAGATGGATCGGCTGCGAGTACTTCAGTCGCAAGCCGCCGCCGCCCGGCATGCCCGTGCCGATGCCGGAATGCCCGGAATGGAAGATCGCCGGCAGCTTGTATTCCGCGATCACTTCGTACAGCGGATAAGCAAGCCGGTCGTTGGGGAAGAAACCCTGACAGGTCGGGTGGAACTTGAAGCCGCGCACGCCGTGCTCTTCAATGAGGCGCCGAGCTTCGCGGGCGCCGAACTTCCCCTTGTGCGGATCGATACTCGCGAACGCGAGCATGATGTCGCTGTTCTCGCGCGCCGCATCCGAGATCTCTTCGTTGGGAATGCGCCGATTGCCCATCTGGGTCTCGGTGTCCACCGTGAACATCACGAGCCCGATGCGACGCTCGCGGTAGTACGCAATCGTCTCCGCAATCGTGGGTCGTTTACCGGCCTTGAAATACTTGCTCGCTGCGTCTTCGTATGTTTGCCAGACATCGTCCACCGGCTGGCGACAAGATCGTTCCGCGTGGGTATGGATGTCGATTGCGATCAGTTGGTCGATGTTCATTGCGAACCGCGAAAATCCGTGGGAACGACGCCATAGGCTTGGCGGAAGCGCCGCGCGAAATGACTGGGCTCGAGGAAGCCGCACCGAGCGGCAACTTCACTGACCCGCAGGCCGGCGTAGCGCCGGTCGCTCAGCAAACGCCGCGCCGCTTCGAGGCGCACTTGCATCAGCTCGCCGCCGAAAGTGCTCGAATCCTGCGCGAACAGATAGTGGAGGTAGCGTTTCGAGATGCGGTTGGCGGCGGCGACCGTAGCGGCATCGAGCGTCGGCTCTTGATAGCGATCACGCAGGGTCTGGCGAATGCGGTTCAGGAGTTTCTCGCTCGGCGTGAAGGCATGCACCTGCGAACCGGCGGCCAACGCCAGCAAAGCGGCAATCTGCTCTGCAACGACACTGGCCGGCAGGGCGAGATCTTCTACAGAACTGCTATCCAGGTTCGCGAGCGCAGTGCACAGCGTGTTGCTCCAGGGCTCGTTCGCCCTGAACGCTCGGCAGGCAATGCTCTGCGGCGATGGAATCCAGTTGTGCAGCCAGTCCGCCTCGAAACGCACGGCCACGCTGCGTGTGGGGCCGGCTTCCAGCCGGTACGGCACGTTGCAGTCGACGAGTACCGAGTCCCCGGCTTCGATGTACGCCTCACGCCCATGCTGAGCAAAATGCATCTGCCCACTGCGCAGCTGGAGAATGATGTAAGCGGCGGTCTGGTGGCTCTGCGCGATGCGCGAATAGGTCCGCGAGACGTTTTGAGCGTCTGCCTCGATGGTGTGCAACATCGCAGGACCGAGCGACATGCGCTCGAGCTGGCCATGGAAATGGGCGCGGCTGGGACTATCGATATCGATTTCGATGAAAGACTTGCAAATCGTGTCGACCCAATACGCCATCGCATGGCGTGTATCGACATCCCCCGTGGACCAGCGCTGTCGCGCCGGCCGCTCGAGCAGTTGTGTATGCATAGTTGTGGGTCCGTGCACGACCTGTGAGAAATAGTGCGCCGCCACGATGGCGGGCCGCAACTCGGTTTTGCGAGGGCCAACGTGCTCGGGTGGTGCGCTACCGCGCTAGCTGACTTGCCCATTTGGCATAGGTGGCAATGAGTTGAGCGTTGCAGTCACGTGCGATGAGTCTTGCGTCCGCATGCGCGCGGGTGCGAGACAGCACCGCTAGGCTTGCGTGAACTACTGAGCCACCTCGGGGCTGGGTCTTGCCAGTCCGGCTCGGTCAAATGGGGCTCGAATCGTGGCGATGAACACACCGACGAAAGCAGGCTTTCCCTTACCCAGCTCCTTGCAAGTGCTGCCGGGCACGGAACGCGCACAGGCGGCGTATCCCTACACCGTGCAGTTCAGCAAAGAAGACGATCAGCGCTTCTGGTTCTACAACTCCATGCACTTCCCCGAGCCCATGTCGGCATTCGACATGGTGACTGCCGAGGCAGCGTATTGTGCGTTGGGATCAGCGAACACTCGCGTGCACTGTTTACCGACGACGCTCGGCATCGATCACCGCATCATCAACGGCCGCGTGTACATCGGGGGCAACGCCGTCACGGACCCTGCCGAGATTGCGCGACGTACCGAGGAATTCAAACAACGCGCGTTCTACTACTACGCGAACTGGGAACGCCTCTACGGCCAGTGGCGCGAGAAGATGATGCAGTTGATTCGGGAGGCGCAGGCCCTGCCGACTCCCACGTTGCCGGAGTTCGAGCCGCTCGAGCACGTTCGCGCCGGCCGCGGCGTGGCCTCCAACCACTTCCTGCTCGACACGTATCAGCAGCTGCTCGAGGGCTACTTCCGGATGTGGCATCACCACTTCGAGTTCCTGCTGCTCGGGTACGGTGCGTATCTCACCTTCTTCGATTTCTGCAAAAAGGCGTTTCCAGAAATCACCGATCAGACGATCGCGCGGATGGTCGCCGGCATCGATGCAGAGATTTTCAAACCGGATGAGGAATTGCGCCGGCTGGCGCGCTGCGCGGTGGAGCTCGGCGTGCAGAAGCACTTTCGCGACGGCGTGTCGGTCGGCGATCTCATGCAAGCGCTCGAGCGAGATGGTGACGCAGGCCGCCGTTGGCTCGAGGAGCTCGAGTCATCGCGCAATCCTTGGTTCAACATCAACGTGGGCGATGGTTTCTATCACTACCACCGCTCGTGGAACGACGATCTGTCCATTCCGTTTGCCAGCCTACCCGAGTACATCCGCCGCATCGAAGCGGGCGAGTCGCTCGAGCGCCCAACGAACGCACTGCAGGAAGAACGCAAGCGGCTCATCGAGGACTATCGAGAGCTGCTCGATACCGATCACGAGCGTGCGGCCTACGATCAGATGATTGCGCTTGCTCAGCGCGTCTTCCCGTATGTCGAGGGTCACAAGTTCTACTGCGAGCACTGGTACACGAATCTCTTCTTCAACAAGATCCGCGAGTACGGCGCATTGCTCGCAAGTCACGGCTTCTTTGCAGAGACGGAAGACGTCTTTCATCTGACGCACTACGAGCTCGAGAACGCGATCATCGATCTCATGACCTCCTGGTCGAACGGTTCCCCGCCGCGCGGACCGAAGCATTTCCCTGAGCTCGTGGCGGAACGCAAAGCGGCGCTGGTCGAATGGGCGAAGCACGACACGCCACCCGCGCTGGGGCCGGTGCCCGACATCATCGATGATCCCGCAATCGTCATGCTGTGGGGGATCACGCGCGAGAACTTGGATGCATGGCTCGCGAGCGGCAGCGAGCAGCAGTCGAACGAATTGCGCGGCTTCGCAGCTTCGCGCGGCGTCGTGGAGGGCACCGCACGCATCATCAAGACAGTCGAGGAGATGTCGCGGCTGCAGAAGGGCGACATTCTCGTGTGCCGCGTGACCAATCCCACGTGGGCTCCCGTGTTCCAGAAGATCGGAGCGGCGGTCTCCGACATCGGCGGCTCCATGAGCCACGCAGCCATCGTCGCGCGCGAAGCTCGTGTTCGGCCCATCTCGCGATGGCGGCGATCTCCTCGTCGCCGAGCGACGGGTCGTTC
>CBJNAT010000308.1:0-4661 GCA_966434585.1 uncultured Gammaproteobacteria bacterium
AATAGAACTGGAAGCGTTCGCGCAATTCCCCGATGTCGATCCCAAAGTCCTCCTTGATGTTGTAATGGACCGTTCCGTACTTGCCACGCGGATTCTCTCCGAGGAAGCGGTCGATGCGCGCTTCGGCCTCGGGCGTCATCTCGATCTCGGCGCGTTCGTAGATCATCGCAATCGTGGCCTTCTGATCGGCCATGTAGTCGTGAAAGAGGATGTCGATGCCCTGCTTTGCAGGCAGCAGCTCTCGATCGCGCACGCACCGTCGCAGCAAACGCTCGATGCGGAAGATCCACCAGTCGGCCAGGTCTTTCAGATCGATCTGAGTGCGCCGGATACGATCGCCATACGCGACCATCGTGATGATCGATTGAATGACGGCGACCGGATCTCGATGCGTGATCGGCACGATCGCCCGCGGGTGAACCGCCAGGAGCGCGCCGAAATTCTCCATATGCGGCGGCGATTTGGTCAGCCAGCGATTCGGCCCGCGGTGCCAGGTGATTGCTTTCATCAAACGTTTCGCATAGGCGTAGTGCGGCGTCTGATCGTGGCTCAGATAGTAATCGCGCCATCGATAGACACGACCGAACCACTCCGGCAGATACGATGAAAAATCCACGCCTTGCAGATCGATGTCTTCATGGACATGGTCCGGCGCCATCGGATGCATGGCTTTGATATGCGGCAACAGCGCTTCGAACAGGCCCCACGATTGCGCGGTGCGAACGAAGCGTGGATCCGGATCACCCACATCGTTCGGCCCAGGAATGGGCTCGGACAGTTCCCACAACTGAGTTGAACGTAGCCGCGGATCGTTCGACAGGATATTCACCAAATGGGTGGTCCCTGAGCGCGGCAACCCGGCGATCATGATGGGACGGTCGATGTCGATCGCGTCGATCTCCGGATGCCGCTTCATCAGGTCTGCGAATTTCAGGCGAGTCGTTGCATAGCGCACGCATTCGCCGAATACGGTAGCTCGGCCCAACCGGCTGAGTCCTAGGTCGGCATTGAAGCTCTCGAGCCAGATATCGAGCCGCGCGCGAAAATCCTCGGCGCCGAAGTCGGTGAGGCCGGTGGCCGCTCGAGCCGTTGCGAGGACGGTTTCAGCATCGAGTTCCACTGGCGGGACCGCAGCCAGCGCCGCCTTCTGCATCGCGTTGAGTTGCGGTACAGCGAGATCGGTAATCCGGATCGCGGATGACATCGGCTTCAAAAGACAGAATAGCCGCCGCAAACGGGAAGTGTCTGACCGGTGATGAAGCTTGCCTGCGGACTCGTCAGGAACAGCACAGCGCCGGACATCTCGTCCGCCTCCGCCATGCGTCCCAGCGGCGTACGCGCCACCAGCGGGTCGATGATTTCCGGGATGTCGAGCAATGGCTCGAACATCCGGGTCTTGGTATTACCGGGCGCAATGGCATTGACGCGAATTTTGTGCGGCGCCCAGGAGATGGCGAGTGTCTTGGTGAGCTGCACGATCGCTGCTTTAGCTGCGCCATAACCGGGTACGGCGTCCATGCCGAAGTACGCGGCCAACGACGCGATGTTGATCACGCTGGCGCCGCCCGGCAGATCGCTGCGCATGAGTACCGGCTTCAATGCGTGTGCCAGCCGATAGGGCCCGAACAGAATGATGCCGACGGTCGCTTCGAATACGTCCGGTTCGAAGCGTCGATCGTGCCCACCAGGCGCCGATTCGCCGGCGTTGTTCACCAGGATGTCGAGCTTCGACAACCGCTTCGCGATCGCGGCAACGTGTTCGCCGTTATTCGATTCCATCTGCAAGTACTGGAACTGTGCTAAGTCATCGGTGTAGTCCGCGAGACTGGGTCGACGGCCGGTGATCGTGACCTTCGCACCGGCATCGCGATACGCAGAGGCGATCGCCTTTCCAATGCCGGAGGTCCCGCCCGTGACCAGCACATGTCTGCCTCGATAATCAAAGGTCACGATTTCAGCGTTGCCCATCGGCATTCTCCGGCGTCATCCATGCCGATCATTCTTATTCTTAGCACTGATGCGGCGACCCTAGTTTCTTGTCGACAATCGGACGCTGTGTTTGCAAACCGACAACGACCATCGCCAATCGCTGGCATGCTGCATCCGACGCGCGCAGAGTTCTTCGCCACAGCCGGAGTTTGTACCATGCCTGATGAAAACCAAATGCGCGGTGCCGTCCAAGCCTACGCGCGAGCTTGGAGTACCGCCGACATTGAAGGCATCGTCTCGCTGTTTGCGGAAGACGGTACGTTCGAAGATCCCATTGGATCGAACGTGATGCGCGGGCGCGCGGAGATCCGTACGTACGTCAAAGCCTGCCTCGAATACACACGCGGCCCGGTGCTGATGGGGCAATTCGGTGAAGTGCGCGTGGCCGCCGCCGGTCACGCGGCGTGTGCGTTCATTGCCACTTGTGCAAAAGCGGAGCAACCCTTCCGCACGGCGACGCTCGATACTTTCGCGTTCAACGCTGCAGGTCTCTTCAGCAAGGTCCAGGCCTACTTCGGCCCATCGAGCCTTCACCCGGTGGATTGGACCGATTCGAACGTGCCCGGCACGCACGCGAATTGAGGTGAGTTCGTCGGACAGATCTGCATTGCTCAGCCGACGCGGGGCTTGGCGCGATCAGCTCCTTGCAGTTTGGGCGCTCGCCCAATACACATCTTCGTAGTGATCTTCAGGCGCTCATCGCGTGTCGCGCCCGATTTCGATTGCGATATTCCCCTGGGGATTCGCACGCTTCGCGTTTGAAAGCCGCGGCGAAGCTGCTGGGTGTTGCGAAACCGGACTTGTAGGCGATGAGTTTGAGCGGCAACTCGGTGGTCGCAAGCAACTCGCACGCGCGGGCATGCCTTGCTCGCGCGATGTAGCGTATGACGGTGGAGCCGGTGCTTTGACGAAACGCCCGCACCAGATGGCGCGGGCACACGCCTACCAATTTTGCCAGCATGGAGACGGTCGGCGCCGGACCATCGATCTCCCGCAACGTCTCGTCGATGCGCCGAAGCTGCCAGCGTGCCAGTCCGCCGCGTACAGGTTTCTGCGCGGGTGCTACAGCGCCGCAGCGGCGCAGCAAGTCGATGACCGCACCCGTGATCAGTGCATCCATCAAAGCCTCCGATGCGAAATTAGGAGAAGTCGCTTCCATCGCAAGACATTTCAGTGCCGCTGCGACGGTCTCGCTATGCAGGTTCTGGTCGGGCGGCGCCAGCGCCAGCTTGTCGAAGATTTCATCGTTGGCGTGCGCAGCTTCGATGCGATCGAAATTGCACAGGATCAATCGCTGTGTGCCGCCGGCGTTGAGACAGTGCAACGGCACTCCCGCCGGCCTGAATACAAGCTTGCCGGTGGGCAGGAACTGGTCGAAGCGCGATGCCGATTGAAACTTCGTCTGGGAGTTCGAGGGCACGGCGGACAGGGAGAGTCCCAGCACTGGAAACGGATCGCAGACGATGCCGTCGAGCGGACGCGACCACGCGTAGCGCCGGACTTCTACGGAGCCGACCGCCACCTGAGCCATAGATTCGACTTGATAATCCGCCGCGAAATGCATGACCTACACCACCTGCGTTCTCCAGGCCATCTGTCCGGCATGCGTATCCAACGACGATGAGTCTAGTGGACACCGTTCTCGGCGTATTAGTGCAAACAGACTATGCGGCAGCGCTCTGGCCGAGCTCTGTCTGTCCGTCCTGCCGGACGAGGCGACCCGCGCTACGGCCCATAAGCTAGGTGTTTGAGGCCAGCCGATCACCCCAACAACCACCGGAAAAGCCATGCCGTATTCATTGCAGTCCAAAGTGATCGTCATCGTTGGAGCAACTCAGGGCATCGGCGCGGTGGCTGCGCAACGACTCTGCGCCGAAGGTGCAACTGTCATCGTTGGCGGGGTCAGTGTGGAGCGCGGCAAGGCTTTTGCCGAAGAACTGAGATCCGCTGGCGGTAAGGCTGAGTTCCGTGTTGCCGATCTGCGAGACGGCGAAGGCCTGGCCAAGCTGATGAACAACGTGGCCGAAGCGCACGGGCGCATCGATGGACTGTTCAACAATGGCGCCGACCTCGCGCTGCTGGAGGGTGACACCGACATACTCAACATGGATCGGCGCAGTTTCCGAGAATCGCTCAAGGTGGACCTCGAGGGTTATCTATTGGCCTGTCGTGCGGCGCTTCCGCACATGCTGCGGCAAGGCGGCGGATCCATCGTGCAGACTTCCTCTCTGGCTGCCTCCAGAGCCGATACGATGATGCCGGCTTACTCGTGCGCCAAAGCCGGTGTCGATGCGCTGACACGGCACATCGCCATGCGCTGGGGCAAACAGAACATCCGGTGCAATGCCATCCAACCCGGCATGATCATGACCAGCAAAGCGATCGCCATGGGGGATTCGCTGCCCTTGGATGCGATTCGCGCGTTCACGCCCGCGCCGCGCCTCGGCGATCCAAAAGACATCGCGGCACTCGCGGCGTTCTTGCTCTCCGACGACGCCGCCTTCATCAACGGCCAGATTCTGCAAGCCGATGGCGGTTTACACACCGCCCTGATCCGAAGCTTCAATCCGTTCGAAGGTCTCGCCCGCAACTAAGTGCGCCTATGACATACGAGACTTATGACATGAGTGACCGTGTCGCGCTGGTGACCGGCGCGGGCTCGGGAATCGGCC
>CBJNAT010000309.1:0-4658 GCA_966434585.1 uncultured Gammaproteobacteria bacterium
CTGATCTTCATCAAGTTCAAATGGCTGCCGTGGACCACGGTTACGCAGGTCATCATCGTCCTCATTCCGATCGTGGGTCTCACCGCGCCGATCCCTCTACTGCACGTATACGCCCCGTCTTCGCCGGACGTGCGAGTGATCAAGTATGTCGTGCAGGTCGTGCCGCAGGTACGCGGTCAGGTCATCGAGGTGCCCATCGAAGGCAACGCGCCGGTCAAGAAGGGCACTGTGCTCTTCCGCATCGATCCAACCCCCTACAAGTTGCAGGTGAATGTGCTGGAGGCGCAGCTCGCGAATGCGGAGGGCGGGCTCGTGAGTCAGAACCAGCAATTGCGCGCAGCCGTCGGTCAGACGGCGTCGACGCGTGCGAAGCTTGCGCTCGCACGTGAGCGGGTGAAGCAGAATCGCGAGCTGGCGAAGAGCGGCGCGGGCGATCGATTCGCCCTCGAGCAGGCGACCGCGAACCTGCAGGAGCTCGAAGCGCAGCTGCGTTCGAGCCTGGCGCAGGAGGAGCAGATCCGCGCGCAGTTGGGCGCGGTGGTGGGCGACGATCAAGCGGAGATCGCGGAGATCAAAGCGAACCTCGAGCGTGCACGTTGGGAACTGTCACAGACGACCTTCGTGGCCCCCAGCAACGGCACGGTCATCAATCTGCAGTTGCGTCCTGGACAAATGGCGACAGCGCTGGGCGCCCTGCCGGTCATGACGTTCGTGGAAGATCAGTTCCAGGTCATCGCGCTCTTCAACCAGAACGAGCTGCATCAAGTGAAGCCGGGCAATGAGGCGGAGATCGCGTTGCTCACCTATCCGGGGCGCATCATCAAGGCCAAGGTCGATTCCATCGTATGGGCACAAGGTCAGGGGCAGCTGCCCATGATGACGGGTCAGGTGCCGACGACGGGGTTCACCCACCTGCCGCCCGGCCGCTTCGCCGTGCGACTCGATATCGCGCCCCGCGATCAACATCTGTTCTTGGCCGCAGGGGCGATGGGCAACGGTGCGATCTATACCGAGCACGGGCATCACATACACATCATTCGCCGGGTGATTCTGCGCGTCGGTTCGTACCTGAACTGGCTCATCCTGAAGTTGCACTGACATGCGCATCGCCCTTCGCACTTGCGTCGTGTCCGCGCTAGCCATCGCGCAAGGATGTGCGTTGTCACCCGCGCCGTCACGCGAGGAGGTCGCGCGAGATGCGCTACCCGCTGCCCGGATGCCGCAGGCCTGGTCTGCGCCCGCAGCGGCTGGCGAGGTGGAAAGCGGCTGGTTGGCGCAGTTCGACGATCCGCGCCTCCAGCAGCTGGTCGCCGATGCGTTGCGGTACAACGCCGATCTGCGCGAGGCAGCCGCTCGTGTCGAGCGCGCGGCTGCCTATGTGCAAGTCGCGGGCGGCGAGCTGTATCCAGCAGTCACTGCCCTCGGACGCAAAGGCGATGAGTCTGGCGCGGGCATCGACGCGATTTACGTGCGTGCCGCATGGGAGCTCGATGTATGGGGACGCGTGCGCTACGGCGTGCGCGGCGCGCAGGAACAATATCTCAGTGCTGAGTCGGACTTCGCTTTTGCACGTGCGTCGCTTGCAGCGCTCGTCGTGAAATCCTGGGTGCTCGTCACGGAAGCAACGCTGCAGAAAATACTCATCAGCGAGATCGTCGATGCGTCATCCGCACTCGTGGACTTGTCCGTCGATCGGGCTCGCGTGGGTATCGGCAGCGACTTCGATACCGCCTCGGCGCGCGTGAGTCTGGCTACGTACCGCGACAGTCTCGAGCAGGTGGAGCTGTCGCGGCAACAGGCCGTGCGAGCGCTGGAGTTGCTCGTCGGCCGCTATCCCTCAGCAGAGCTCGCCACGGCGCAAAGTCTGCCTGCGATCAGTGAAGGCATACCCGCAGGCGTGCCCTCCGAGCTTCTCGAACGGCGCCCGGACATCATCGCAGCACAGCGTCGCGTGGCCTCGGCGTTCAATCTCTTGCAGGAAGCCCGTGCGGCCCGTCTGCCGAGTCTTTCGATCAGCGGGACGGGCTCGCATCTGTCGAGCGATCTGTTCGTCCTGAAGAATCGCGACGATGTGGAGTGGAGCATCGGCGGCACCATACTCGCGCCGCTGTTCAGAGGCGGCGCCTTGAAGGCGCAAGTCAGAGTCCGTACGGCGGAACAGGACGCGGCCATCGCGGCCTTCGCGAACACCGCGCTGAACGCCTTCAAGGAGGTCGAGGACGCCTTGTCGAGCGAGCGCACGATGCGGCAACGAGAGGAGCTTCTCACGACTGCGGCGACGGAAGCCGAGCGAGCGGTCGGATTCGCGCACACACGCTATCGCGTCGGCTCCGGTGATTTGCGGGCGGTACAGCAACAGCAGCTTGCATACCATTCGACGCGGATGACTTTGCTGCGCATCCAGAGCGAACGGCGTATCCAGCGAGTGAATCTGCACCTGGCGCTGGGCGGCAATTTCGCACCGAGCTGAAGGCCGCGACGGGCTCGGTGCGACCGCCCGGCGCGAGCTCAGGGCCGCGCCGCCGGTTTACAGCGACCAAACACGACGTACGCGCCTTTGCGATCTGCGATCGAGACGGTGAGCGCGCCAGTCGACTTGTTGATCAGCGCACTCCAGGCAAACAGCAGATCCGCGCCCTGTAGCACGAGCGACTCATCGTTCGTCGTCGTGTGATCGACGCTCAACAATGCCGTGCGAAAAGGCGAACGGACCTGCTTCTTTGCGAAATCGATGCCGAACACGGGTGGCTTGTTGGACTCTGGTTGCAGCGGTTTGCAACCCGTCGCGAGCGGCATGCAGTCGTGGCCCGTCTCTGCAGTGCATTCGAGCGGTACGGAACCGTCTAGCTGCGCTGAGGCAAGAACAGGAAACAAGAAGGCCAATGCGAAGACAGGCAGGTGCTGACTCATGAGCTTCTCCTTCATGTGAGCAGGGCGGGAACTTACCGCGAGGACGCAGCGTCATGCGCAGGCTCTCGCACCGTCGGGGAAACATCCGTCGGGCGCGCCGGGGGGGCGAACCACTGATCTCTCTGGACCACTTTAGGCTGCTCCGGATCGCCCTCGTACGCCGGCGTCATGATCTGCACGCCGTGTTCGTTGAAGATGTCGAGAATGTTGCGGTGAAGCTCGCTCATTGCGCGGAACATCGCGCCTGCGTCGCGGCAGTACGCGTTGATCTCGTAGTCGATGCTGAAGTCGTTGAGTGCGCGCTGCAAGACGAACGGAGTCGGCTCGCTCTGCAGGTGGGTCGTTCTCTGGGCGGCCAACAGCAACATGGCCTCCACTTGTCGCCACGGCGTTTCATAGCCGATGCCGACATTCGTATGCAGGATCAAGCCTTGCTCGCGGGCCAGCTTGCTGTAATTGATGACCGGCGTGCTCAGGATGAGTGAGTTGGGAACGATCACTTCCTCATTCTTCGGCGTACGTAGATGCGTGACCTGCAGTCGCTTGTGCATGACCTGCCCAAACTTGTCGTCGATCCGGATCCATTCGCCGATGGTGAATACACGGCGATAGGTGAGGGCGTAGCCCGCGATGAGATTGGCGACGAATGATGACGACCCGATGGAGAACATGACGCCCACGAGGAGCGACAGACCTTTGAATGCGTCGGACTGGGATCCTGGGATGTGCGGGTACGCGACCACGAGCGCAAACAGCACGATCAGCAGGCGCACGGCGCGATACGTCGGCGCAGCCCAGTCGGCATCGAAGCTCTCGAACCGAAGGGTCTGATTCTCGACCGAATCGAAGAACAGCCGCGCGAGACGCAGCACATAGCGGACGATGATGAAGAGCAGCGCGAGGAATATGACGTCGGGCAACGTTCTCAAGACCGCTGCGGACATCGCACTCAAAGGATTCGCCACCAGATCGAGCAACCGGTTCGCCAGAGCGCGGGTCCACGGAAACTGGCTCAGCACGTACTGGACATACAGGTAAGCAGCAGTTGCAGCCGCGAGCCACGAGAGCGAGCGCAGCAACGCAGTCAAACCTGCCCAGATCTGGCCCGCACCGACGATCGCGAACGATTGAATGGCAATGTCGTGAACGCGTCGCTTGTAGCGAGCTTCCGCCATGAGGCGCACGCGGCGCAGGAGGAACAGCACAATCCACAGCGCGACTGCGCCCGCGAGGGTTGCGAGCAGGCTCCGCGTCAGGGCGCCTCGCAGATACTGCGCGCCGCGTTCGTATCGATAAGTCTCGATCGCCTGACGAATGCGCCGGGCCTGCGACTCGGCTAGAACATCGCGGTGCACACCCTCGGCATTTGCATCGAGATCGATCGCAGCCACGAGTGAACGTTGACCGGCCAGGACCTCAGTTGCTGCCGGCCTTTGCACGATGTGGATCGCTGCCGGTGTGATGGTCGGATCGCGAGCCGCCGCCTCGATGCGTCTGGCCACATCTGCAGCGCGTTGCTCGGCCGGGTAGGAAGACGCGCCGCGAACGGCAAACAATTTCCGGCCGTCCAGTTCGACCCACTGCAGCGATGGTTGCGGTGACTGAGCAGCGCCCGCGGAATCAGCTGGAGCGCCTTGCGCCAGCGAAGGACGCAGCGGCAGCAGGAGCGCGGCGATGAGGACGAGCGGAAAGATGGACCTGACGCGCAACATGGCACCGAGAGCAATTCGTGCTCCAGAGAGCTGCCT
>CBJNAT010000310.1:0-4657 GCA_966434585.1 uncultured Gammaproteobacteria bacterium
GGAAAAACGGCGACACGATCACCGACTTCGATGTGCGTGACAGCCTTACCGATCGCCTGCACTTCACCGGCGTATTCATGGCCGAGCACAGCGCCCGCCGGTAGGCCGAAGAACGCGTCCTCCGTCATGTGCAAATCGCTGCCGCAGATGCCGCAACGCCCGACTTTCACGACGACTTCTGTGCTGCCAGGCGTCGGCTCAGCTCGCTCTTCGATGACGAGCGGCTGGCCCAGCTGTCGAAAGACGGCCGCTTGCATACCGCGTTAGCCCGCGTTGATGACGTGCCAGCCGCCGTCGACCTGAAACTCTGAGCCAGTGATGTAGGAGGACTCATCCGACGCAAGGAACAGCATCAGGTTGGCGACGTCGCTGGGCACGCCGCGTACCTTGAACGGCACGCCAGCCATGATGGTGGCCTCGCACTCCTCGAGCGACAGATTCGCCTGCTTGCTGAACTCGCCGATGATGTTGTCCGTCATGCGCGAACGGATGATGCCCGGATGCACGGAGTTGCAGCGCACACGCTTACCTTCGCTCGCGCCATGGATCGCGAATGAGCGCGTGAGCTGTGAGACGGCGGCTTTGCTCGCGCCATACGCGAGCGCGGTCGGTGTGGCGAAGCCCGAAACAATCGAGGCAATGTTGATGATCGAACCCGTGCCGGCTTTCAGCATCTGGGGCATGCACGTGCGGCAGCCCAAGAACGTGCCATCGAGATTGATCGCCAGCACACGGCGCCATTCGGCCAGCGAAGTCGCAAGGCCCGCTTCGGTCAGACTGCCTTCGATGCCGGCCGCATTCACCAGCACATCGAGCTTGCCGTGTGTGGTGCGCACATGCGTGAGCAGCGCCTGCCACTGCTGTTCATTGCTGACGTCGTGCGCGAAGAACTCGCCGTTGAATTCGCGGGCGATCGCTCGCCCGGCCTGCTCCGCCACATCCGTGATCACCACCTTTGCGCCTTCGCGCGCCAGCACACGAGCTGTCTCGGCGCCGATTCCGCCAGCGCCACCGGTGACGATCGCGACTTTGCCCTGCACACGCATACGAAGATCCCACCCGGATGAAGTAGTGCACCGACCTTCATTGGCGCTTGGCATAGAGATCGGACCTGCGGCAAGGGTAGCGCTGCGAGGTGGGAGCTTCTCGCCTAGCGGAGCACAACTGTGCCGCTGCCAGTGCACAACTCGTGCGCCACAGCCCGTCAGCTTCCGATGACGCGGACGGGTTTTATTGCAACGCGGGACGCGTTCAGGTCGAACGCATGGTGGGGTGCGCGGCGCGCCGATACTCCCGTGGCGTCTGTCCGTAGCGCTCGCAGAAGCGGCGCGCGAAATGACTGGCGTCGGCGAAGCCACAGCGCCAGGCGATCTCAGACACGCTGATGTTCGCGAATTGCGCATCGCGCAACTGCCGTGCGGCGCGTTCCAGGCGCAGCGACATCAACTCCTTGCTGAATGTGGTACCCGAGGCGGCAAAGAGCGAATGCAGATAGCGCTTCGATATGCCCTGGAGCTGTGCGATCTTCTCCGGTGTGAGCGTTTCATCGTGCGCACGCTCCTGCATCTGCTGGCGAATGCGGGTGAGCAGCTTGCATTGAGCGCGATTTATGTCGACGGACGCAGGCCCGATCGCGAGCGCCAGCAAAGTCGCGAGCTGCTCGGCGAGGACTTCATCCGCAACGATCAGCTGCTTCGTAGTCTCCGGCGTCAGCGCCTCCAGCATCGCGACCAGCGTATTGCCCCATGGCGATTCGCGCGAGAACACGCGCGCGACGCCCTCCTCGGGAGTGGCTATCCACGATCGCAGCCACTTCTGGGGTATCTGCACCGACATCGTCGTCGACACTTCGGGCGTCATGAAGTGATACGTCTCGGTGCTGTCGATGAGCACGCACTGTGTGTCGCCAACGATGAAGCTACGCCCGTAATGTTCGAAGTGGACGTTGCCCGTGCGCACGTAGAGCAGATCGAAGCGGGGCTCGCGGATGCGACGGATCGCCTCGCGCGTGCGCCACGCCTTTTGCGGAGCATGGGTCTCGATGAAGTTGAGACTTACAGACCCGAGCGGCGCCTGCAGCATCGAAGCACGGAAATCACTCTTCCGATCGGAGTCCACTTCCAGCTCGACGAGCTCCGAGCACACCGTATTGACCCAGTAAGCAAACGCGCGCCCCGGTTCGGCGTTGGTCGTGGTCCAGTAGCGTGGACTCGCAAGAGTCTCGTGGCTCATCGACGATCCCCCATCAGATTCTTATCGACCCTGCGACCGTACTCGAGGGGCGGCTGTCCACCCGATGTTCTCTCTCGAACACCGTGAACGTCAACGAGGATGCGGCGAATCTCCTATAGGGTCCCGATCACGTTGATGAACGCCCCCTGGTGGGTGAAGCTCAGGTCGGTGAGGTCTTCCGAGAAATCCGTGAAGTTGTAGCCCATGCCGATCTTCACGTGATCGTCCACGTTGCGGTACACGCCAACCAGCGCGCCGCTGCGCCGCTCGTTCAAGTCCGTCATGTCCAACATGCGGCCTTCGAGCAACGCCTCCCAGTGCTGAGCGAAGTCGAGGTCGGTGCGCACGATGTACAAATGCGCACGGTTATCGAAGAACTGCCGTGAGTCGCGGTCGATGCTGACTTGGCCCAGTCGATAGGCGTACTTGCCGCCGGTCGATGCTGACTTGGCCCAGTCGATAGGCGTACTTGCCGCCGATCGACCAGCGGCTCATCAAGTCGTACGTCACGTCCAGCGCGGCCACGTGGCTCTTCTGAATGAACTCGGCCGCCGTGTTTTGCGGCGTCACCTGCTCCGTCGTCGGCACGTTGTAGAAGTAGGTGTACTTCGCGAGCGCATTGAAGCGATCGTTGTCGACCGGTCGATAGCCGTAACCGAGCACGGCCTCTGTGTAACCGCCGTCGTAGAACTGACCCAGCGAGCTGTCGCTGATGGCGTGATTGAACTTGCCCAGCACGCGCCAGTCCGGTGTGAGCTGGTATTTGAAGTTGTTGCGGAACAGCCAGGTTTTGCGATTCGACCGCGAGGCGTCCGCAAGGCGCGTCTTGTCGGTTCGATATTCCACAGCGCTCGAAACCTGTACCGTGTCGAAGCCATATCCGACACGAATACCGCCCGCCTCGCGATCGGTCTTCGAGCCGGTGCGCTCGTCCGTCAAGGTGCCGATGTCGGTGCTGGCGCCGAAATTCCAGCGATCGTTCGCTGCCAGGTTCATACCCGTGGAGTGCGTGGGGCCCGTCAGCGACTCGGAGTCCTGATAACGCTCCTCCACATACATGCTGCTCGAGTCCGAGAACCGCCGCTTCATGCCGGAGACCAAATTGCCTTGGCGCCCCCGCAGGCCGTTGTCGGTGCGCTCGTTTTCCAACGAGTAGTTCATGTATAGGCTCGTGCGCTCCGAGTAGAGATAGTTCGTGCCGAGCTTGCCGCCCGTGCCGAGGTCGCCGTCCGACACCTCCACATCGACACGGAAGCGATCGGTGAAGCGATAGGACCCGCCGGTGCCGACGCGGCCGTTGTTCTCACGGTCCGCGCTCTTCGACACGGTGTCCTGCGCGAACACGTACGTACGCCAGAAGTCACCGGAGTCGTACGCCACCTGCAACACGCCATCAGTACGCTGCCCTTCCTCCAGATTGACCGATGGAATCGCCGTCTCGTACTCGCGCTCGTCCTTACGCAGGCCGGTGCTCAACATCCACTGCTTCGTGAGCTGATAACCAAGGTCGACTTCCTGCGCATTGCTCTTCAGGCCCTGCTCCTGCATACGACGGTCGGCCTTGGCCTGCACCTGCACTCTGTCCATGAACCGCATGCGCAGCGTGCCGCCATGATGATCGGTGTCGCTCGAAGCCAGCATCCCGGGCGCCGAATAGCCATCGCCCAGCTTCTGCGTGTACAGCGTGAGGCGACCCGGTACCGTATCGGTGAAATCCGCGAAACCGATGCTGATGTCCGCGCGATAGGCATTCGCACTCGCCTGATCTAACGTCGTCACATCGTCACTCGCGAAGCCGAAGCCGCCATCGGTCGAATAGTACGAGTTCGCAACGAGGCCTTTGCTCTGGCCGCCTTGCAGCTTCACCCATGAATCGGAGCTCATGCGCAGAGTGAGGTCCGCGCCCTGCAAGCTGCTGTCTTCATCGCCCTCTTCGCTCGTGCTCGCCGTGAGCCCGACCTTCACGTAATCGTTGATCCAGTAGTGCCCCTGGCCGCCGGTGGCAATGGCATCGAGCTCTTGGAACCCCGGTGTGTACTCGTAGCGCACGACGAGATACGCCTCATCGCCGCTCAGGCTGTCGCTGCGAATCAGGAGGTTGTCGCTCGCGGTCGAGGCGAGCGGCGAAGTGAGCACGATACGACCCTGCAAGTAGTCGACGTCATAGTCGAGCGAGGGCCGCAGCTCTTTCACTCCTGTCACCAGTCCAGAGTCTTTGTCGCGCAGCTCGATGCGCACGCGTTCGGAACCCGTGAGAATGTCCTGGTGACGCAAGAAGTAGAGCGAGCCGCCCGTGCCGCGGAATTCTTCGCGGCTCGCAAGAGTGCCCGGCTCGGCAGCGAAGCCGTCGAGCGTCAGCCTCTGCTCGCCGAAGCTCGTGCTCTCCTCCGATTGGTAGTGCAGGTTGCCGCCGTAGAGCCCCCGG
>CBJNAT010000311.1:0-4654 GCA_966434585.1 uncultured Gammaproteobacteria bacterium
GTCCGTCGGCGGACTCGTACTCGATCCGTCCCGCGAGATCGCGAACTCGACGCAAGCATTCGAGCGAGGCAGGGCCTCGATTGACGAGATCCCCCACGAGCCACAGTCGGTCGCGGGACGGTGTGAAAGCGAGCCGCGTCAGCAGCTCATCGAATTCGCGGACGCAGCCTTGTAGATCGCCAACAGCATAGATCGCCATAGGCGAGGATGATCTCTGCGACTGTTCAGTGCAGCAAGCCGGGTTTGGCTAGCGTAAAAGGGGCGATCATCGCGTCGAAGTGCGAGCCATCGTCGGCCACCATTTGGTAGCTGCCCTGCATTGCGCCAACCGGGGTCTCGAGCACAGCGGCACTGGAATATCGAAAGCCCTGGCCGGGCAATAAGTACGGTTGTTCGCCCACGACGCCTTCGCCACGGACCTCTTGCACCTTGCCATTCGCATCAGTGATGACCCAATGGCGAGTCATCAGCCGCGCGGGCGTTTTCCCATCGTTATGGATCGTGATCGTGTAGGAGAAGAAGTAGCGACTGTCTTCCGGGCGCGATTGGTCATCGACGTAGTTCGTGCTGACTTCGACCCGGATTTTGTGGCGTGTTGTGCTGGTCACGGGAGCGCACTCGGTCGAGGGTGCCGCCATTCTAGGCAAGTACGTAGTCATACGCACCTCATAGCGTGTGCGAGCTGTCATCGCTCATGACGCACCGCTGTGTGCCGTCGCTTTCGGTAGACGCACCGCGAGGACATCGCAGGGCGCGGCATGCAGGACCGTGTCTTCCGTCAAATTGATGAGGATCGCCAAGCCGTGGCGCTCGCGGCTGCCGAGCACGATAAGATCGCTGTGTAATCGCTGCGCAGCACGGATGATCTCTGCTTTGATGCTGCCGGATTCGACTATCTGCTTGCATTGGCTCAGGCCGAGCCGCTCGGCCAGCGCGGCAAGCTTGACGCGGGCGCGCTCGACCAGCTCGCCTTCGATTTGCACAGTCGGCAGCAACGCTTCGCCCATCGGCTCGACTGGGACGTACTCGACGACGTGCAGCAGAGAGATGTCGCCGCCGTTCGACGCGGCGATCGCCTTGGCTCGTTCGCCAATACGCTCGCTGTTATCGGACAAGTCCACGGCGAGCAGGATCTTCTTATAAGCGCCCATCTGTTGGTCCCTCGCTCAGGCGGTTGAAGCGCCACGCAGATTATACGTCCGGTTGTTTCGCTCGATGCCAGAGGTTCGCGAGCTTCGCGAATTGCGCAGGCGCAATCGTCTCCGCGCGTGCGCCGGGATCGATATCGGCCGCGCGGAGCAAGGAGTCGTCGAGCAGTGCTTTGAGCGCGTTGCGGAGCGTCTTGCGCCGCTGCGAGAACGCGGCCGCGACGACTTGTCGGAATGCGTCCAGATCCTCCAACACGAACGGCGCTCGCGGGTGCGGTCGCAAGCGCACGAAACTCGACACGACCTGTGGCGGCGGCCGGAAGGCGCCGGGGCCGATGTCGAATAGGGGTGTGACTTCGAGCCATGGCGCCAGCATGACGGACAAGCGTCCGTAGTTCTCATCGCCTTCTCGTGCGGCCATGCGCTCGACGACTTCCTTTTGCAGCATGAAGTGCATGTCGGCGAACAGGTCTCGCTGTCCGATTAGGTGAAAAAGCAAGGGTGTCGAGATGTTATACGGCAGGTTGCCGACCAGCCGCAGCGGCTCGTCCGAAATCTTGAGGCGAGCGAAATCGAAGCTCAGAACGTCGGCTTCATGGATGCGCAGAGTGCCGCGTCCGTGTGCTCTCACAGTCAGCTCGCGGATGGCGTCGCGGTCGATCTCGACGGCGTCCATCTCGTGGATGCGGTCGAGCAGAGGCAACGTAATCGCGCCGAGTCCCGGCCCGATCTCGACAAGGTGCTCCCCTGGCCTGGGCGCAATGCTGTCCACGATGCGCTCGATGATCGTTGGCGCATGCAGGAAGTGCTGGCCGAAGCGTTTGCGGGGAATGTGGCTTTGCATGCGGCGTTAATGACGCGACGCGAGCTCGATCGCCAGTTCCGTCGCTGCAATCAAGCTGCCGGGATCGGCTGTGCCCTGACCGGCGAGCTCGAGCGCCGTGCCGTGGTCGACCGACGTCCGGATGATCGGCAAACCAAGCGTGACGTTGATCGCGTCGCCGAATCCTGCGTACTTCAGCACGGGCAATCCTTGGTCGTGATACATCGCGAGCACCGCATCCGCCTGCTCGAGGTGACGGGGTGTGAAGGCGGTATCCGCAGGAGCAGGGCCCGTGAGCTGCATGCCTTCCGCGCGGAGTCCTTCGAGCACGGGCTGAATGACATCGATTTCTTCGCGGCCGAGATGCCCGCTTTCACCCGCATGTGGGTTCAATCCGAGCACGAGAATGCGTGGACGCGCGACACCGAATTGCCGAACGAGATCGCGACGCAATGTACGCAGCACAGCGGTCAGCGGCTCACGCTGAATTGCGCCAGGCACGTGCGCAAGCGGCAGGTGTGTGGTCGCAAGCGCGACTCGCAGCGTGTTTGCAACCAACATCATCACCGGCACGGCGCCACCGCAGCGATGCGCCAGATATTCGGTGTGGCCCGAGAACGGCACACCACCGTCGCTGATCACGCTTTTCTGCACGGGCGCGGTGACCATCGCGCCGAATTCGCCGTTCAAACAGCCGTCGCAGGCGCGATCGAGCAAATCCAGCACGTACCGGGCATTGGCAGTAGATAACTTGCCAGCTTCGACGGCTGAGCGAGTGGGGATGTGCAGAACATTCAGCTCGCCGGGCCGGTGTGGTTGGGATGGCGTGCTTGGATCGTAGAGCGATGTCTGGATCTCGATCCCGAGTTGGCGCGCACGCTCGTGTAAGAGTTCTTGGTCAGCTGCAAACACGAGTGCGGCCGGCCACGCTCGTTGAGCGATGGCGATACACAGATCTGGACCAATCCCCGCGGGCTCGCCGGACGTGATCACTATGCGCGGGATGAACGTCACGACGAGTACTGGCCGCGCCGCTGTGCCGCTGCCGTCACATGCGATAGTCGACGAAAGCTTCGTCGCGCAAACGACGGATCCACAACTCGGTTTCTTCTTCGGCCTTCGCCTCTCGCAACGCGGCGAATGCTCGATTGCGGCGCATATCGTCGCTGATGTCGTGCACGCGACGGGCAAGTAATTGCACGATGTGCCAGCCGAACTGCGTCTTGAACGGCGCGCTGATCTCGTTTTCGCTCAGTGCATCGAGTTGCTTTTCGAATTCCGGATCGAAGGTACCGGGACCCGCCCAGCCGAGGTCGCCGCCGTTGGCTGCGGAACCCGGATCCTGCGAGGTCACCGCAGCGATAGCTCCAAAATCCTCCCCGCCTTTCAGGACGCGCTCACGAATCTTCTCGAGCTTCTGCTGCACGGTTTGATCGTCCTCGAGCTCGTTCGTGCGCATGAGGATGTGGCGCGCTTGCACTTGCGACTGCACCGACTGCTCGCCTGCGCCGCGCACTTCGTTCAGTCGGAAGAGGTGGAAGCCACTCGGTGTGCGGATCGGCTGTGTGACATCGCCCGGCTTCATCCTGGCAATCTGATCGCTGGCAATCGAGGGCAGTTGCGCACCTTTGCGCCAACCGAGCGCGCCGCCTTCGATGTTCGTGCTGCTCTCCGAATACGTGACGGCCAGTTGCGCGAAGTTCTCACCCTTCGCCGCCTTGTCGTGCACCTCTTGTGCCCGCTGCTCGCGGGCGGCGAGTTGCTCGGGCGTCGCAGCGACGGGCACAGAAATCAAAATGTGTGAGAGGTTGTATTCCGAATTCTGATCGGGCGCGTTCTGCTGGCGGGCCATGAACTGCTCGAGCTCGCGTGGCGACACGTTGATGCGTGCGATCACATCGCGCTGTCGCAGGATCTGCATCGTGAGCTGGCGGCGGATCTCGTCGCGATAGTCGCGATAGTCGATGCCCTGTTGTTCGAGGGTCTGCGGCAGATCGCTGAAGCTGATGCCGTTGCGTTGGGCCACATCGTTCAGTGCGCCGTTCAGCATTTCGTCGGAGACCTGGATGCCCACGCGATCAGCGCGCTGCAGCTGGATCTCCTGCAACACGAGCCGCTCCAGCACCTGACGGCGTAACACATTGCGCGGCGGTAACTCGGTCTTCTGCTGACGGAGCCGCTCGGCAACCTCGTCCGTTTCACGCTCCAGCTTACTCGACAGCACGACGCCGTCGTTCACAACCGCGGCGATGCGATCCAGCAGCTGGCCGCGAGCGGAGAGCTCACGGGTTTGGGCATGCGCGGTCGCGCCCGACAGGAACAGGCAAAGAAGGAGGCCACGCAGGATGAGGGTTTTCATGGAGCAAATCAGGGTTGGTCGGAGCCGGGCGAGTATCCGCGAATCGATCTCTCCAGGAAAGCATCGGCCCCCTGTCCGACATTGGACAGTCCGTTCAGTTCAAGCTGCACCAGGAAGCTATTGTCGAAGTCGCCCTCCCGGTTGCGTAGGTAGCGACGGGAAACAAAGCGCACCGCCCAGCAGCAGGAGCGGTATTCGAAACCCGCGAAGCGATCGATAGAGGTCTTGTCCTCGAGCGAGTACACCCAACGGCCGTAGACGCTCCAGTTGCGGGCCACGGGCCAGGCGAACGAGCCGTCCACCTGCTCGATGCGGGGCGAGTCG
>CBJNAT010000312.1:0-4631 GCA_966434585.1 uncultured Gammaproteobacteria bacterium
GCGCTCGTGGGTCTGGCGACGCTCATCTACTCCCTCGCATATTGGGATCGGGTCGCCCCGACGTTTCACTCCATGTTCCAGTTCCTGCTCATGGGCCTGAACGGCGCGTTCCTCACCGGCGATCTATTCAATCTGTTCGTCTTCTTCGAAGTCTTGCTGGCTTCGTCCTATGGGCTGCTGCTGCACGGCTCGGGCGCCGGCCGCGTTAAGGCGAGCCTGCACTACATCACCGTGAACCTCATCGCGTCGTTCTTGTTTCTGCTGGGCGTTGCGATGATCTATGGCATGACGGGAACGTTGAACATGGCCGATCTGCCGGCGCGGATCGCACTCCTCCCAGCGAGCGACCGTGCGCTATTCGAGGCGGGCGCTGCGATCCTCAGCGTTGCGTTTCTCGTCAAGGCCGGTGTGTGGCCGCTCAACTTCTGGTTGCCCGCGACGTACACGGCGGCCAGTTCGCCCGTCGGTGCGGTGTTCTCGTTGATGACGAAGGTGGGTGTGTACGCGGTGCTGCGAGTCGGCACGCTGCTCGCCTCTGCCGATGTCGAAACCTCGTTCATCGACGAAGGTCTGTTCTACGGCGGCGCTGCCACCATCGCGTATGGGACCGTCGGCATGCTGGGCTCCCACCAATTGGGTCGCATCATCAGCTATTCCGTGATCGCCTCCTCCGGCGTGCTGTTCATGGCCCTCGGCTTGAATGAGAACGC
The DNA here is from genome assembly GCA_966434585.1 of uncultured Gammaproteobacteria bacterium. Classification (GTDB taxonomy): domain Bacteria; phylum Pseudomonadota; class Gammaproteobacteria; order Steroidobacterales; family Steroidobacteraceae; genus DATELY01. The sequence continues at coordinate 711 of CBJNAT010000312.1, forward strand.
ACTCACCGCACCCGTGATTCTCTATCTCGTCACTTCGGTGCTCACGACCAGCGCGTTCTTCATGCTGAATGGCTTGGCGCAGCGCACCCGCACCATTCGTATCCGCGAAGCAGCGGACGTTGCGCCATTGCCCGATATCACATACGCCGGCTTCGGCTTGCAGCACGCTGATCCGCTCTCGCCGCGAGATGAGATCGGCATTCCTTTGCCTGCGACCATGGCGTTCCTTGGCATGGCCTTCGTGTGTTGCGTCATTCTCGTCGTCGGGCTCCCGCCGCTCTCAGGCTTTCTCGCGAAGTTTGCGCTGCTGCATGCAGCGGTCACGGGTGGCGCGATCAGCGGCTACGGCGGCTGGTTCTGTGCCGCGCTGATCGTTTCGGGGATCGCCGCGATGATCGCGCTGACGCGCAGCGGACTGCGTTTGTTCTGGTCGGTGAGCGGCCGCAAGACGCCGCGACTCGGCGTGATCGAAGTGGCGCCCACGGCGTTTCTCATCATCCTGTGCTTTGCTCTCACGGCCGCAGCCGCGCCTGTCCTGACTTATCTCGACTCCGCCGCGACATCCTTGCACGCGCCGGAAGTGTACATACGCGTCGTCAATGCCACGTCGGAGTCGCTGCGATGAGACGTGTGCCGCTGTTCCTGTCGTTCGCGCTGATCGCGGCCTGGCTCTTGTTGAACGGCCTGAGCCCCGCGCAGCTCATCTTGGGAACGTCGCTGGCCGTGCTCCTCCTGGTGGTCTCTGCCGGCTTGCGGCCGCGTCCGCCGCGCGTGCGCCGGTTGTATGAAGCTGTGCCACTGGCAGCGATGGTAACGATCGACATCCTGCGCTCGAATGTGCACGTTGCGAAGGTCGCCGCCCTCGCGGTGCGCGGCTCATACGTGCGCAGCGGTTTTGTAGACATACCTCTCGAGCTGCGCGAGCCGCATGCGCTGGCCATTCTCGCGATGATTGTGACCGCCACTCCAGGAACGATATGGGCGGGCGTTTTCTCCGATGGCGCAACGCTGCGCTTGCATGTGCTCGATCTGCACGATGAAGCGGGCCTCATCCGGACGATCAAGGAACGTTACGAGCGCCCGCTACGGAGGATTTTCGAATGACCGAGGTATTCGACTACGCCCTGTGGTTTGCGCAACTGTGCCTCGCGATCGCGATGTTGAACACAACCGTGCGCCTCTTCATCGGACCCGCGGCGCAGGACCGCATCCTTGCGTTCGATTCGCTTTACGTGAACGGGGCAATGATGTTGCTCGCGCTCGGCATCCGCTCCCGGTCCACAGCGTACTTCGACATGGCACTGCTCATCGCGCTGTTCGGCTTCGTCGGCACCGTTGCGTTGGCCAAGTTCATTCTGCGCGGCGAGGTGATCGAGCCATGAGCACCGAAAGCTTGCCCTTATGGGTGACGATTCCCGGCTCCGTGCTGCTCGTCGTTGGCGGTTTGATGACGGTAGCCGGCTCTGTGGGGCTACTGCGTTTCCCGAATTTCTTTGCACGCATGCACGGGCTTGCCCTCGGTAACAGCGCGGGTGTTGGCAGCATCTTGCTCACGTCGATGTTGGCCTCTTCTGCATTCGCCGGCCGTCCGATGCTTCACGAACTGCTGATTGCGGCACTGGTGATCGCGACCGCCCCAATGATGTCGATTCTGCTGCTGCAAGCCGCGCTGTATCGAAACAGAGCTCGGCAGGCGAGCGGCCCATCTGCACCGGACAAGGCCGCACCATGACGGTGTTCAGTGCCCTGCGCACGACACGGTTGGGCACAAACTAACGAACTATCGACCGACGAGCTTCTGCATCGCTTCGGGGTAACGTGCCCCCTGCACCTGTATACGCGATGCGGCCGCATCGATCTCTTGTAAGTCCTCGACCGTCAGCTCCACCTTCACCGCGCCTAAATTCTCTTCGAGACGATGTAGTCTTGTGGTGCCTGGAATCGGCACGATCCAAGGCTTCTGCGCGAGAAGCCACGCGAGCGCCAGTTGCGCGGGCGTGGCGTTCTTGCGTGCGGCAATTTGAGTCAGTAAGTCCACCAGCGCCTGGTTCGCTCGACGAGCCTCGGGGGTGAAGCGCGGCACTATCTTGCGGAGATCGCCGTTCGCGAACTGCGTGCTTGCATCGATCTTGCCGGTAAGAAAGCCCTTGCCCAACGGACTGAACGGCACGAAGCCGATGCCAAGCTCTTCGAGTGTCGGCATGACCTCGCGCTCGGGATTGCGAAACCAGAGGGAGTATTCACTCTGCAGTGCGGTGACGGGTTGCACAGCGTGTGCGCGACGAATCGTCTGTGCACTCGCTTCGGACAAACCAAAGTGCTTCACCTTGCCTTCTCGAATCAATTCCTTGACTGCTCCGGCGACGTCCTCGATCGGTACCTCGGTGTCCACACGGTGTTGATAGAACAGGTCGATTGCTTCGACCTGCAAGCGTTTCAGGGAACTTTCCGCAACCTTCTTGATGTGCTCCGGACGGCTGTCGAGCGTAGGTTGTCCCGCAGTGCTGTCGGTGCGGAAGCCGAACTTCGTCGCGATCTGCACCTGTCCTTTGAACGGTGCGAGTGCCTCGCCCACCAGTTCTTCGTTCACGTAGGGCCCATAAATTTCAGCCGTGTCGAAGAAGGTGATGCCACGTTCGACGGCAGAATGGATCACGCGGATGCTGTCTTGCTTGTCGGCGGGCGGCCCCAAGCCGGAGCTCATACCCATGCACCCTAGTCCGAGTGCGGAGACTTCAAGATCGCCGAGTTTGCGTCGTTCGATGACGTTCATGGCGGTGCTCCGAACAACCCTTTGGGCTGTTCCACTAGTCGCCGGAAGACATTCAACCACTTCGCGCCCATCGCACCGTCGATCGCCCGGTGATCGCAGGTGAGCGTCACGTTCATGAGCGTCGCCACGCGCGTTGCACTGCCAGCCGGGATCACGGTGGGCCGCCCTGCGCCCACCGACAATATCGCAGCATGCGGTGGATTGATGATGGAGCCGAAGCTCGCGATGCCGAACATGCCCAAGTTCGAGATGGTGAACGTGCCGCCTAGGTATTCGTTCGCCTGCAGTTTGCCGGCCCGCGCACGCTCGGCGAGGCCCTTTGTCTCGGTCGCAATCTGAATCACGCTCTTGCCTTCCGCGGCGAACACGATCGGGGTCATGAGACCGAGGTCCGTCGCGACGGCCACTGCGATGTCGACCTGCTTGTGTCGCACCATGCCGAGCGGCGTGAAGCTTGAATTCACCGCGGGCACTTCTTTCAGCGCCAAGGCGCAGGCCTTGACCAAGAGGTCGTTCACCGAAACCTTGGCCGCGTTCGCCTGATTGAACGCACTGCGTTGCGCAAGCAGCACGTCGATGTCGAGTTCCATCGACAGCGGAAAGGTCGGAATGTCGCGCGCCGCTTCGATCAGCCGTTGCGCGATCACTTTATGAATGCGGCTCAGCGGATCGAGCGTGTAAGTGCCACGGCGCACGCCGAAGTTTTCGAGCTGCGCGGCAATTTCGTCCGTCACTTCTACGGGCACGAGGGAGTTCTCCTCAGCAATAGGGGCGAATCGAGCTATGTGTCTCGCCGCTAGTTTCCTCGGCTCCGCCAACGGCAATCAAGTTGGAACGACCCCTCAAATGGGGATTGCGCGTGGCACCTCTGCTCCGCCGCGTTGTGCAGCTGCCAAGGGTGGCTGCTGGCGATGCCACAAGAAGGCCCTCAACGACTCTGCCCAGCAGCCCTTCCCCAGTCGCCGGCCCACCCGCGGTTGTGCGCTAAGATGCGCCCCGCTGCCGTCGCACCCGCGGCGGCCCCGACGGAGGCGACGGTGGAGCGGGCGGTTCGGTCTATCTCGTCGCCCGCGCCAACCTCAATACCCTCCTCAACTTCCGCTTCCAGAAAGAATTCAGCGCCGGCCGCGGCGGCCACGGCGAAGGCT
>CBJNAT010000313.1:0-4630 GCA_966434585.1 uncultured Gammaproteobacteria bacterium
GGGATGGGGGGAGGGCGGGAGGGCGTCAGGCCAAAGGGACGCAAGGCGGGGCTTTTTTACCCCATCACCCCATGACGCCATTACACCCTCACACCCTCACGAACCTCCAACTCCCCACCCTAGTGGTCTGTAACAGCTGAATACGAACTGGATTCCGTTCACCCTGAGCTTGTCGAAGGGCTCAGCACGAACGGAGTACACGATCAGCTGTTACAGGCCACTGGCCGACTGGCCAGCAATGCTCTTTGCTGCGGCCGGCTGTAACTTTCCGCGCCTTGCCGTGTTCTGAAGGTCAACGCGCCAATACCCCGAAGGCCGGATGCAACCAGTCCAGTGGAGTTCGCAAGCTTCATGCAGGCCTATCAGGACATGGTGTTCTCCACGATCGTGCGTATCGCGAACAACGACGCGCATGCGGAGGATCTGGCGCAGGAGGTGTTCTTGAGGGCGTATGAACAGTTCGCGCACCTGCGCGACAACCCAGCCGCGGCGGGTTGGCTGAAGACGGTGGCGCGCAATCTCGCCTTGAATCACGTGCTGCGATATCGCAAACGTTGGCGGTCGTTCTCGGAGCTCGCGGATGGCGCTGGCGAGAGCGATACCGAGCTGGACGTACCGGTTGCCGACGATGCGCTCGTGCGCCTGCACTCGCAGTCGCGTCATGACTGGGTTGAACGCGCGCTGCAGAAGCTCCCTGAGCACCGCCGCGTGCCGCTCGTGCTCTTTCATTTCGAAGAGATGTCCTATCACGACATCGCCGCACGATTGGGCGTCACCGAGGCCAAGGTGAAAGTCGATATCCATCGGGCCCGCGTCGCGTTGGCCAGCATGCTTGCGAAACACGGTATCGATCTGATGAGCGATGACGTATGACGATCGGCGCGAATTCTGAGCCGCAGCGGTTGGAACGCGCAGTACAGCGACTTGCGGACGAGCAGCCGCTGCGACGTGCGCCAGATCGTCTCGCCGAAGCGGTGCTCGCTGCAATCGAGCAGCGCGCGTCTTCCCCGTGGTGGCGCAGTGATTTTCGGCATTGGCCGATGACAGCACGGGTCGTCTTTTTGTTGGCGGTCAGCGCACCTGTTTTGTTCGCCTGTCTGGTAGCTGGGAACGTGGTCGGCCAATTAGATACTGCAACGGCAACCGTGTTGAGCCTGCCGCAGTTCGCCGTGCTGCATGCGCTTGGCACCGCTGTCCAGATCGCCGGAGGACTGATCGCAGACACCTGGCTGTACGGCGGTGCGGCGGCAATGGCAGCTCTGTATGCGGTGCTGTTCGGCCTTGGTGCTGCCGCCTATCGCATCTTGTACCTGCACAAATGATCGGGAGTGGCATGCACATGACATCTCATCGCCGAGTGCTGGCTGCGCTGCTCGCATGCTTCGCAATCGCAACTGCAACTGCAACTGCAACTGCGCAGGACACAGCTCCCGGAGCGAGCCCTGCTGAAACAAATCCAGAATCGATGCCGGTCGAGCGGTCGAACAGCGATGCGATTCACGGCCACGATGGACATCGTGCCGTCTTCTCCATCGATCGCGACGCCGAGCTACCGGCGGGCGAGCGTGCTGAAGCGGTCATCGCGATAGCGGGCTCCGCCATTGCAGCAGGCGATGTCGAAGCAGCCGTGGTGGCGATGTTCGGCACGGCCCATGCCGCAGGCACCGTGGGCGATGCCGTCGTCGCACTGTTCGGCGATGCAGAAGTGACCGGCACTGTCGATGGCGAAGTCGTCGCGCTGTTCGGCGATGTGCACATTCGATCGCAAGCGCGTGTCAACGGCGATATCGCGGCCATCGGTGGTCGAGTGCTACGCGACCCGGGCGCCACCGTGCAGGGCGACATCCAGGAAATAGCTTTCCCGGTGAGTGCGCAAGTGAGTGAGGCGCTGGGCACCTGGTTTCGCAACTGCGCTCTGCTCGGTCGTCCGCTGGCGCTCGCGCCGGGACTGGAATGGGCGTGGGGTCTGGCATCGGGCTTTCTGGCTCTGTACGTCACGCTGGCGCTGCTGTTCACCTCGGGTGTGGAACGCTGCGTGCGAACGTTCGAGCTGCAACCTGGGCAGACGGTGCTCGCCTCCATCCTGGCCGTGTTGCTCACACCATTGGTCATGGTGCTGCTCGCGATCACGATCGTCGGCGCGCCGCTCATTCCGTTCGTGTGGCTCGCGCTGCTCGCGACCTCGCTCTTCGGCAAGTCTGTAGTACTCGCAACGCTTGGACGGCGTATCACGCGATTCCTGGGGGGGCCGTTCAATCACGCTGCGGTCGCTGTGCTCGTGGGTGGCGCCATCGTGTTGGCGCTCTACCTCGTGCCTTTCCTCGGGTTCCTGGCCTTTACTGCGCTCGCGATGCTTGGCACCGGTGTGGTGCTGTACACGTTGCTGCTGTCAGTGCGCGCGCGACGAGATACTCAGACGAATGTTGCTGCGGACACACCGCTCGGCCACACCGCAACGCCGCCACCTGCACCACAGCCGGTGCTCGAGCCCCCCACGACCGCTGCGCCCGTCCGCGCCGCCCTGCCGCGTGCGACTTTCTGGATCCGCATGGCCGCGCTGTTCGTCGATGTCGTGCTCATCGGTGTGATCTTGAGCGTCTTCGATCACGATGGCGACGTCTTGCTCGTGCTGCTCGCGATCTATGCAGCCGCCATGTGGAAGCTGCGCGGCACGACCATCGGCGGCATCCTGTGCCATCTACAGGTGGTTCGAGTCGACGGTCGCGAGCTGGATTGGGCAACGTGCATCGTGCGTGCACTGAGCTGCTTCCTGTCGCTCGCTGTCGGTGCGTTGGGCTTTTTCTGGATCGCCTTCGATAAGGAACGACAGGCGTGGCACGACAAGATCGCGGGCACGGTGGTCGTGCGAGTGCCGCACGCGGTGTCGCTGGTCTAGCATGAAACAAAAACTCGAGAGCCACCCAGGCACATGGATGTGCCCGCCGCCGCAGGTGGCGAGCGAAGGGGAAGAACCACGCTTTTTCCCCTGAGCCACAGCGAGAGCGGCAGGCCGCTCTCGCACGTCCTGTGCTCCGCGGCATTCGTGCGTCCTGCACATCAGACGCCCGAGTCGCTGTTCATACTATGAATGGCTCTCCCACGATTTCCGCAGGCGTCTGATGAACTGCCAGGTGGCGAGCAAGACGAGCGGCGCCCCGACGCCGAGAACGATGGATGTACTCACCGGCAGGAGATGGTCGAATGCTTTCACCGCGTAACCGAGGATTCCGATCGCGTAATAGCTGATCGCCAGCACGGACAACCCTTCGACGGTCTGTTGCAAGCGCAACTGCAGCTGCGTGCGCTGGTTCATCGAGTGCAGCAAGTCTCTGCTCTGCTGAGCCAGCGTCGTTTCGATGCGCGTACGCATGAGCGAGCTGCTCAAGGCGGCTCGCTGCGATAGGTCTTCGAGCCGCTCAGCGAAGGATTCGCAGGTGCGTACCGCCGGTGTCAATCGGCGCTCGGTGAAGTCCGTCAGGTTTTGGAAACCTTCGACAGCGCTCGGCTCGAGCCCACGCAGGCGATCCGCGACCAGTTGCGCGTACGCCCGAGTGGCACTCGTTCGATACCGCGTCTCGGCGATCAGCCGGGCGAGTTCCGCCGACATCTGCGAGAGGTCGTTGAACAACTTCCCGTCGTCCGTGCGGCCCTCGGCCACTTCGCGGCTCAGCGTCGCCAGCGTGGTCTCCATCTTCGACAGCTCGGGCAGGAGCGTTTGTGCCATGGGCAGGCCGAGCAGTGCCATGTTCCGATAGTTCCCCAACTCCTGCAGGCGCTGCACCGCACGGGCCGTGTCCCCTGGGCTCGCCAGTCCGCGATCGTGCAGCAACAAGCGGCCAAAGCCGTCCGCGTGCACGCGGAAGCTCGACCACAGGCGTAGCCGTCCTTCGAGCAAGTCACAACACACCATCTCGTCCACATCGAAGTGCGTGTTCAGCGTCGCCACGGGCGGCTCGCGGCCTCGTTCCCACAACGCAACCTGAGTGGCGCGAATGGTCTGCCCCGGTAGTGCTTCGATCCAATCCTGTGGCAGTCCCCAGAGCACCGGTTGTGCAAACGGGTCCTCGAAAGCTCCGGGCTTCACGAAGCTCCAGGTGCTGAACTCCGTGTGCGATTCCCAAACGAAGTGCAGATCCGCCAGACGCGTACAGAAGTACCGTCCTCTTGGCGGCGATGGCACGCCATAGCGGACGCACAAAGCTTCGGCATGCTCGCGGCTGCGCACGGCTGCGTGATCGCCCTCGTACATGACGAGCTGAGTCAGTCGCGCCGGCGCCGAAAAAGGTGGGAAGCGCCGAACGTGCAACTCCTCGATGAGCGCGCGGCGCAGCGGATGTTCACGCTCGGTCAGGAGATGACGAATGCTGTCGTTCATGCCGTCATGGATGCACAAGCTTCAGGGAGATCCCTTCGCTGGTCATTCTGTGCCAGTTTGATGCGTTGATGGAGTTTTCATAACAACGATGCAAAGGCCCGGACGTCAACTCACTAACGGAACGCTGGCACTGGGACGCCTCCAATAAGCGGATGACCGAAATCCGGTACCGCCCGGCGCAATTGGAATCGTCCGTGCTTCGGCGGATATGACTTCGCAGTAACCGGCGCAAAACGAACTCGAAGGTCCCGTGGC
>CBJNAT010000314.1:0-4623 GCA_966434585.1 uncultured Gammaproteobacteria bacterium
TAGTGCGTCGTGTGCTGCGTCTCCGGCGTGAGGATGTGCGCCTGTAACGCGATGACGCCCCTGTCGCGCGGTTCACCTTTGATAGTCGCGCCAACTTCCAGAAGCATGCTGGCCGGTGCGTTCCAACGCATCTCGAGCCAGTGGTCGGTTCGTGTGTCGGGAGCGTAGATGCCCATGGTGTGAGCGGGCGCGGCGACATCCGGCATCCACCAGTTTGAGTGCAGCGTCTCGCCGTCCTCGCGGACACTGTGTTTGCCCGCGAAGATCACACCGGCGCCGGCGAAACTGCCGCGGTGAACGAACTCGATATGGCTAAGGTCCATCAAGTTGTCGGTGCCGTATTCGTAGTTCGCACGCATGAGTTGGTAGCCGCGAATGGGCGGTGCGCCTGAGTCGTCCCGTACGGCGCTGAAATCTGGGATGGGCGCGGAATCCGCACGAGCAGGGTCGCCAGCCCAAATCCACACGATCCCATCGCGCTCTTCCGTTGGCCATGCGCGGACTGCAGCGCCGTTGGGAATGCGCTCCGAGAACGGGTTGTGGATGCACGCACCGTTCGCATCGAACGTGAGGCCGTGGTAACCGCAGCGAATGGCATCGCCGCGGCGCTCCCCCTGGCTCAGCGGCAGAAAACGATGCGGGCAGCGATCGAGGAGTGCAGCGACACGGCCGGTGCTCAGCCGATAGAACGCGATCGGATGACCCAGGATTCGGCGGCGTACGAGGCGCTCACCGATTTCCGCGCTCCACGCGGCCATGTACCAGGCGTTCTCGAGGAAGCGCCCGTTCGCTGCGTTGGCTGCGACCACCCTGCGACCTCTTAGATGTGACTGGTCCGCCAACTTACTCAGGCGATGAGCACCGCACCAATCGATCTCCAGTATGTGCGCTATCGCGCTGAGCTATGGGAGCACGATCAAGGCTCCGGCATCTTCTTCGCATGCTCCACGAGAACCTTTCGCAGCCATTGGCTCGCTGGATCCTGATCACGGTGGATATGCCACTGCATGACCTCGACGAGCTTCGGCAGCTCGAGGGGCGGCGGAATGAGTTTGATCGGTAACACGCGCGCGTACTCTTGGGCGAGTCGCGTCTGCACGGTTGCGACACGATCGGTGCCGACGACGAGGTGCGGCAGCAGCGTGAAGTTGGGTGCCGCAACTTCGATGCGGCGCAGCTCGCCGTAACGCTTTTCGAACCACCGCTCGAGCCACGGCATGCCTTCGCGCTGCGTGCGGAAAACCACGTGCTTGAGCGCCAGATACTCATCGAAGGTCACTGTATCGCCCACGACCGTGCTTCCGGCCCAGGCGATGAGCGTGTACGTATCGTCGAATAGGTGCTGCTGCGGGTGCTCGGAAAGGACATCGATTTCGGGGCCGATCACGAAGTCCACTTCACCGGATTCGAGCTCTGCCTGTACGTGAACGCTCGATTGCCGGAACTCGAACGTGATACTGGGCGCTTCGCGATGCACGTAGGCGAGCACGTCTTTCATGAAGACGCGCATCACGTAATCGGACGCCGTGATCGAGAAGTGGCGCTGACTCTTCTCGGGCTCGAAGACGGGCTCCGTCGCGATCGCGGAGTCGATCCGCATGATGATGTCGTGTATCGGCCCAACCAGCGATTGCGCGAGCGGCGTCAGTTCCATGTGGCGCCCAACCTGCACCACCAGCGGATCTTCGAAGTACTCGCGCAGGCGTGCGAGCGCGCCGCTCATCGCTGGTTGTGTGACGTTCAGTCGTCCCGCGGATCGCGTGACGCTCTTCTCGGCGAGCAGCACATCGAGTGCGATCAGCAGATTCAGATCCAATCTTCGGTAGCGCATACAGGACACATATAGCCGAGCGTGATGCGGCGGATCAGAAAAAACGTTTTCTCGTGCGGAAGCACGATCCCTAAGATCCTGGCCAACACAGAGTGCACCAAACGGGCAGCAAGCGAAACGCCCATCTAATCGCCAACCGCCAACCGCCAACCGCTATCCCATGTCGAGGCTCGCCAAAACACTCAACCCATTGCAGGACTGGCAGGTCGACCGCGAGTCGATTCGCACGATCGGCCGCGACTTGCAGCGTCCCGAGTGCATCCTGGCCGAGCGCGACGGCACTTTGTGGAGCGCCGATGCGCGCGGGGGGGTGATGCGCATCTTGCCGGATGGCACGCAGCGCCTGATTGCCCAGCACGTCGATGAGCGCTTCACGAATTCGCAAGACGTCGCAAAGTACATCCTCGACGGCACACTGCCGAATGGCCTCGCGTTCGCACGCAACGGCGACATCCTGATCGCGAACTTCGGTACGAACGCCATCGAGTGCATGACCCGGGATGGGCGCAGCCGCACCCTGTACACCGAGATCGATGGTCGCCCACTTGGGAAGACGAACTTCATCGCCCGCGATACGCGCGATCGTCTCTGGATCACGGTGACAACTCGACTCGATCCGTGGACACGCAGCTTGAGCGAGCGTTCATCCGATGGCTACGTCGCGCTCGTGGATGAGAAGGGCATTCGCATCGTGGCCGAGGGTTTTGTCGGTACAAACGAATGCCGGCTCGATGCCAATCAGGAGTGGCTCTACGTTGTGGAGAGCAATGCCCGACATATTTCACGGCTGCGCATCCGCTCCGATGGCTCTCTCACCGATCGTGAGATCTACGGACCCTCCGATCTCGGTGGCACACCGGACGGCTTTGCATTCGATGCCTTCGGCAATCTCTGGGTCACGCTCGTAGCGCACGATCGGCTGATTGCGATCACGCCCGAGGGCGATGTGCTCACGCTCCTGGACGATGGCGTTCCAGAGCAAGTGCGCTTGCTCGATGAGCACTACTACGCCGGCACGCTGAGAGAGGAGATCTTGCTCTCGTGCAAGGGCGGAAGGCTTGCGCCGTGGATGGCGAGCGTGACCTTCGGCGGGCCTGATCTACGCACCGTGTATGTGGGAAGCCTCATGGGCACCACGATCCCTTACTTCCGTTCGCCCGTGCCTGGATTGCCAATGGTCCATTGGCACGAACGGATCTGATCCCAAGGGGACGCCCATGATTCGTCAGCTCCAGACTGGCCTGAGCGCAGCCGCCGAGTCCGAGAACACACGCACACGAGTTGCGCTAATGGACGTGGAAGTGCACACCAACAGCCGGAAGCTCGCAGAAGAAATGCCTGCGGCCATCGAGAAGCTCTTGTCGTGCAGCAGGTTGCATGACATGTCTCGGCTCGCGCCGGTTATTTCAAAACGATAGATGCCTGGCGTTCCAGGCGGGGGAAACATCATGACTCGAAACAGAATCATCGCGTGCACGGTAGGGTTTCTTGCCGTCACTTCCGCGCCCACGTGGGCGCAAGAGACAAGAACGGGCACCACGGCGCTCGAGGAGATCGTCGTGACGGCACAGCGTCGCGAGGAATCGGCGCAGAAGACCTCGCTCGCCATCGAGGTGTTGTCGTCCGATGCCATCGATAAAGCGGGCGTCACGGATGCGGCGAGCATCAGCAACCTGGTGTCCGGTGTGAACATCGCGTTCGCAGGCTCGAGCGTGCAGACGTTCATTCGCGGCGTCGGCAGCTTCGTCACCAACAGCTTCGCCGATTCCGCGATCGCGTACAGCGCCGACGGCGTGTATGTGTCGCGTCCGCCGGCCGTCTCGGCGTTGTTCTATGACCTCGAACGTATCGAAGTGCTCAAGGGCCCGCAGGGCACTCTGTACGGCCGCAACGCCTCGGGCGGCGCCATCAATCTCATCACGAAGAAGCCCGGCAATGAACTCGGCGGCACCTTGAGCGCCGAGATCGGCGACTATGATTTGGTGAAAGCCTCGGGAGCGATCAACCTGCCGATGTCGGAGGTGTTCGCGCTGCGCGGCGCGTTCCAGGTGAATCAGCACGACGGTTATGCGTCCGATGGCTACTACGACGACGACATGAAGGCCGCGCGTCTGCATGGGCTATACACGCCGAACGATGCCCTATCGTTATTGGTCACGGCCGATGTGGCGAAGATCGGCGGCAATGGTCCGATCGGCATTCGCATCGGCGCGAACGATGCTCATACGAATGACCCTTGGGATGATCGCGCCGCGTCCACAGCGGAAGGTCAGCCTTCGTTCGGCTCACCGGTGCCCTGGGCCAGTCAGCTGAACTCGCCCGATGGCAGCGGCTTCATCGACACAGAGTTGTGGAACGTGAGCGCACAGCTCGACTGGAATATGGGCTGGGCAACCATGACCGTCATTCCGGCATATCGCGACATGGACAACAGCAGCCGCACTTACCAACCCGGCTTCCTCTTCGAGAACGAAGAGACCTCGCGTCAGAAGACGTTGGAAGTGCGTGTGGGCAACAGTACTGACGCGCTCAAATGGGTGGGCGGGGCGTACTACTTCCGTGAAGACCAGACGCAGCAATTCTTGGTCGATCAAGGCGTGAATATCGCGGCGGTGGACATGCCCAAGCTGGACACGGATAGCTGGGCCGTCTTCGGCGAGACGCAGCTCAACACGAGCGACCGCTTTGCCATCGTCGCGGCGCTGCGCTTGGACGACTACGACACTCAAATCCAGCAGCTCGGCCGAGCCGGCATCGACCGTCAAGGTCGTCACGAAGTGGCGCTTGCCGTC
>CBJNAT010000315.1:0-4615 GCA_966434585.1 uncultured Gammaproteobacteria bacterium
GTGACCGGCATTGACGCACCACAGCCCCGCCACGCCATCGAGAATTTTGCGCCCGTCGTCCGTCCAGTAGTGCATGCCTTGCGCACGGGTCAGCAGGCGCGGTGCCGCCTTGAATTGACGATTTGCGGTGAAGGGCATCCAGAACGCTTCGAGGTCGTCTCGGCTGTAGGTGGACATTGGGGTACTCGATCAGTGGGTGTTTACGATGGTAAGCATCTTAGCAATCGGCCAGGAGGGCTCTGGCCAGAACGGAGTAAAGCAATGCTTTGGTTCCTGGCCAGCGCCCAAACGCCCAGAGCCCAATCCCATTCTTCATGAGATTATGCGCGCTGTCGTTTGGGAGTTCTCTCATGCCCGTTGTCGTCGCCGCCACACAGTTCGCTTGCACCCCTGATCGGAGCGAGAACCTTGCGACGGCCGAGCGAATGATCCGCGCGGCAGCCGCTCAGGGCGCGAACATCATCCTCATCCAAGAGCTGTTCGAGACGCCGTACTTCTGCAAGGAACACCGCCCGTCGTATTTCGATCTCGCGTTGCCAATCGACGAGAACCCTGCGGTGCGCCGCTTTCAGCAGTTGGCGCGGGAACTCAACGTTGTCCTACCCGCGAGCGTATTCGAGCGGGCGGGTCAGGCCTTCTACAACTCCATCGCCATCATCGATACCGACGGTATGAATCTCGGTGTTTATCGCAAGTCGCACATTCCGGAGAGCCCGGGTTATCACGAGAAGTTCTATTTCTCGCCGGGCGACACCGGCTTCAGAGTGTGGCGCACTCGCTTCGGCACCATCGGTGTGGGCATCTGCTGGGATCAGTGGTTCCCGGAGACGGCGCGCGTGATGGCGCTGATGGGTGCCGAGCTATTGTTCTTTCCCACGGCGATCGGCGCGGAGCCGCAAGATCCGTCGATCGATTCGCGCGATCACTGGCAGCGCACGATGCAAGGTCACGCCGCAGCTAACATCACACCGTTGATCAGCTCCAACCGTATCGGTTGCGAACCCGGCAATCTTTGGACCGTGGACTACTACGGCTCCTCCTTCATCGCCGATCACACGGGTGCGATCGTCGCGCAGGCGGACCGGCAGAACGAATGCGTTCTGACGGCGAGTTTCGACCTCGAGGCGATTCGCGGCTACCGCGAGGCGTGGGGCGTGTTTCGCGATCGCCGTCCGGATCTGTACGGTCCGTTGCTTACGCTGGACGGCAGAACGCAGCAGTGAGCGCCGCTATCAATCACTTCGCATCTGCGCCGCTTGCGGGGCGCTTCGCGTGCGTGGACCTCGAAACAACCGGCGCAGATCCGCAGTTCGCACGCGTGATCGAAGTCGGCATCGTGCTCATCGACGATGGCGTGATCGTCGATCGTTGGGCATCGCTCGTAGATCCAGAACGGCCGATCTCGGCACGCGTTCAGGAAGTGACGGGCATTACCGATGACATGGTGAAGGGAGCGCCGAGCTTCGTGCAATTGCTGGGCGAGATATCCGAGCGCTGCCGCGATCGCGTGTTCGCCGCGCACAACGCGCGCTTCGATCATGGTTTCTTGCGAGCCGAGTTCGCGCGGGCCGGCAAAGTATTCGATGCGCCTGCGCTGTGCACGGTCAAGCTGTCGCGACGTCTCGAACCCGCAGCGCAGGCGCACAATCTCAATGCCGTGATCGAGCGCTATGGGCTCGTGTGCAGCGTTCGACATCGTGCACTGCCAGACGCGCAAGCAGTCGCAGACTTCCTGCTGGCTGCCTGTCACTCACACGGCATCGATCGCATGCAGATCGAAATCGATCGGCAGCTCAAGACGATCAGTTTGCCCCCGCAGTTGCCCACATCCTTGCGCGAAGAGCTCCCGGAAGGCGCCGGTGCGTTTCGCTACCTCGATGCGGAAGGTTGCGTGCTGCACATCGGGCGCGCGAACCGCGTCCGAGCGGCCGTGCTCGCGCAACTCGGGTCGGAGCACAACAAGGCGTCGGCGCGATTGCGCGAGAGGATTGCGCACCTCGAATGGCGTGCGGCGTCGAGCGAGTGGAGCGCGCATCTGCAGGAACTCCTCTGGCGGCAGCAAACTCGATCGCAGGACCGTTACACCTTGCGGCTCCGCAATCGTGGGGAGGAGCCGGTCGTCCGGGCGTTACGGGGCGATTGCTTGGAAGATTGCTACGGCGAGTTCCGCACCGAGGCGCTTGCGACCCGTGTGCTGCAGCAGCTTGCGCGGCGTCATGGTCTATGCCTGCGCTTGTTGGGTTTGGAGGCCGGCGAGGGCTCGTGCGTCGCGCATCAACTCGATCGCTGTCGCGGCGCGTGCGTCGGCAAGGAATCGCGCATGGCTCACGACTTGCGAGTGCAGATCGCGTTTGCGGATCAGGCCTTTCGTGCGTGGCCGTTTGCTGGCCGCGTGGTATTCACAGAGGCGCGGACCGTGACCGGCGCGGCGCATGTCTTCGATCGATGGTGTTATCTGGGGACGGCGGCGCACGAAGATGCTCTGCAGGAGCTGATGATGTCGACAGCGGTGCTGCACTTCGATCCTCACATCTATCGCCTGACGCTCAATGCACTGGAGCAAGGTCGCATTCGCCCGCGTCAGTGGCACACAACGAGCTGATTCATTCATGCGTTTCTTTGCCTCCTGTCCACCGGGCACGGCCGATCTGCTCGCGAATGAGTTGCGCACGTTCGGTGTGGAGCAGCTGCGCGAAGCCAAGCTCGGCGTGAGCTTCGAAGCAGAACTGCAGGCCGCCTATCGCACGTGCTTGTTCTCGCGCATCGCGAGTCGTGTTCTGCTGCCGGTAGCCACCGTCGAAGCGAATTCCGCGGTCGAGCTGTATGAAGGTGTCGCTGGGGTTCCCTGGTGGGAGCACATCGCGCCGGGTAGCACGCTTGCTGTCGATTTCGCCGGCAGTTCGCCCGGCATTACGCACACGCATTTCGGCGCGTTGCGCACCAAAGACGCGATCGTCGACAGCATTCGTCAACGCAGTGGCGAGCGGCCCTCGATCGAGCTCGAGCGTCCCGATGTGCGGGTGGATGTTCGGCTCGATCGCGGTCGCGCTACCGTGAGCATCGACCTCTCGGGTGAGAGCCTGCACAGACGTGGCTACCGCGCGCGCGGAGTAGCAGCGCCGCTGAAGGAAAATCTCGCGGCCGCTGTGTTGATTCGCAGCGGCTGGCCGGACATGGCTCAGGAAGGCGCAGCGTTTCTCGACCCGATGTGCGGTTCGGGAACGTTGCCGATCGAAGCGGCGTTGATCGCATTCGACATTGCACCGGGGCTGCTGCGAGAGCACTTTGGTTTTCTCGGTTGGCGGCGTCATGAGGCACGGCTATGGAACGAGCTCGTGCGCGAGGCGCGTGATCGCCGTGAAGTGGGCCTGCAGAAGAAAGTCGATATCCGCGGCTACGATCGCGATGCTCAAGCCGTGCGGGCCGCGCTAGAAAACGTCGATCGTGCGCAGCTTCGCGGTCGGATACACATCGAACGTCGGGAGCTCGAGCAGCTCACATGCGAGCACGACGTTCGTGGTCTCCTCGCGGTGAATCCACCGTATGGCGAACGCATCGGCGACATGGAGCAGCTACGCGGTCTCTATCGCCTCCTGGGTGAAAAGCTTCGCGGTCAGTGCGGCGGCTGGCAGGCAGCTGTGCTGACAGGTAACCCACCGATCGCACGCGAGCTGGGAATCAACGCCAAGCGCAGTCACACCTTGTTCAACGGCAAGATCGAATGTCGTTTGCTGCGCTTCGATATCGGCGCCGAGAACAACCGATTGCGCAAGCTGCCCTCGCCAGAGGAACGTCAGCAAACGTTGCGCGAGTCGCCCGGTGCGCAGATGTTCGCGAACCGCCTGCGCAAGAACCTGAAGCAGCTGAGCGCCTGGGCCGAGCGCGAGCGCATCTTCTGCTATCGCGTGTACGACGCCGACATGCCGGAGTACTCGTTCGCTATCGACCTCTACGCGAACGAGGCTGAGCGGTGGGCTTACGTGCAGGAATACGCGCCTCCTTCATCGGTCGATCAGCAAGGCGCCCGCACGCGCAGGCAGCAGGCGCTGAGCGTGATACCGGAGGTACTGCAGTTACCCGCCCAACGCATTCACCTGCGCGTGCGGCAGCAGCAGTCGGGGCTCTCGCAGTACGAAAAGGTGGAGCGAACCGGCGAGTTTCACCAGGTCATCGAAGGGCCGCATCGCTTCTGGGTGAACTTTCGCGACTATCTCGACACGGGCTTGTTTCTCGATCATCGGATCACGCGCGCTCGCATTGCACAGTTGGCGAGCGGTAAGCGGTTCCTGAATCTGTTCGCCTATACCGGTACGGCGACCGTCTACGCCGCAGGCGGAGGCGCATCGAGCACCACGACGGTGGACATGTCGCGCACGTACCTCGATTGGGCGAAACGCAACATGTTGCTGAACGGCTTCGGCGGGCCCGAGCATGGGTTCGTTCAAGCAGACTGCCTGCAGTGGTTGGCCGAGCAGCGCGAGCAGCGACGCAAGCCCTACGACCTCATCTTCATCGATCCGCCCACGCATTCGCGTTCCAAACGCATGGAAGACGATTTCGATGTGCAGCGCGATCACGTGCGTTTGCTGCAGCAGGCGAGTGCCTTATTGGCTTC
>CBJNAT010000316.1:0-4613 GCA_966434585.1 uncultured Gammaproteobacteria bacterium
GCTCTCGGGAATGATGTCCTCGAGCTCGCAGACGAAGCGCCAATTCGGTACGGATTTCATACGGCCTCCAGCGTGCGCTGCACGCGCTCTTCTTTCGTCGCGGGACGAATCTGTCCGCGCTCTTCGATGAACACGACGTTCTCGTCCGTCTTGTCGCTGTTCACGAAATGACGGAAGCGCTTTAGCGTCTGTGGATCGTTCACAGCCTTCTTCCACTCGCACTCATACGTATCCACCACGCGCTGCATGTCAGCCTCGAGCTCGGCGGCGATACCGAGCTTGTCCTCGATGACGACTTGCTTCAGGTACTCGAGCCCGCCTTCCAGATTGTCGAGCCACACGGACGTGCGCTGGAGGCGATCGGCCGTGCGGATATAGAACATGAGGAAGCGATCGACGTACTTGATCAGCGTCGCCGAATCGAGATCGGAGGCGAGCAGATCCGCATGGCGCGGCTTCATGCCGCCGTTGCCGCAGACGTAGAGGTTCCAGCCTTTGTCGGTTGCGCTCACCCCGACGTCTTTGCTTTGTGCTTCGGCGCACTCACGCGTGCAACCGGAAACGGCGAACTTGAGCTTGTGCGGGGCACGTAAGCCTTTGTAGCGGTTCTCGATGTCGATCGCGAAGCCCACGCTGTCCTGCACGCCATAGCGGCACCAGGTCGAGCCAACACAGCTCTTCACAGTACGGACGGACTTACCGTACGCCTGGCCTGTTTCGAAACCTGCGTCGATGAGCTCCTTCCAGATGAGCGGCAGCTGATGAACTTGGGCGCCGAAGAGATCGATGCGTTGACCGCCGGTGATCTTGGTGTACAGCCCGTACTTCTTCGCGACCTCGCCCAACACGATCAACTTCTCCGGCGTGATCTCACCGCCGGCGACCCGCGGCACGATCGAGTACGTGCCGTCCTTCTGCATGTTCGCCAGGAAGTAGTCGTTCGTGTCTTGCAGGATCGCCTTGTCGCGCTTCAGCACGAACTCGTTCCAGCAGGAGGCGAGGATGGAGGCGACGGCGGGCTTGCAGATGTCGCAGCCGACTCCCTTGCCGTGTTTCTCGAGTACGGTGTGGTAGGTCTTGAGCTCGCCGACCCGAATCAAATGGAAGAGTTGCTGCCGCGAGTAGGCGAAGTGTTCGCAGAGATGGTTGTTGACCGCGAGGCCCTTCGCGGCAAGTTGTGCCTTGATCAGTTGGGTGACGAGCGATGCACAACCACCGCACGAGCTCGCCGCCTTCGTTTCCTTTTTCAATCCGCCCAAGGTGACGCAGCCCGCATCGATGGCGCTGCAGATCTGGCCCTTCGTCACGTTGTTGCATGAGCAGATCTGCGCACTGGCTGGCAGCGCCGCAACGCCAGTGGCCCCCGACTTCTTAGCGCCGCCTTCGAGCGCCGGGACGATCAGCTCTTCTGGATGTTCCGGCAGCGCCATGCCGTTCAGCATCATCTGCAACCACGTCCCGTAATCCTCTGCATCGCCGACGAGAATGCCGCCGAGTAGCCGTGTGCCGTCTTCGTTCACCACGAGCTTCTTGTAGATCTCGCGGCGTTCGTCGACGAAGGTGTAGGCGCGCGAACCGGTGAAAGCGGCGTGGGCATCGCCGAGCGAGGCGACGTCTACGCCCAGGAGCTTCAGCTTCGTGCTCATGTCTGCGCCCGTGAAGCTCGGCTCGGCCTGATCCAGCAGGCGGGCCGCACAGACCTGCGCCATCTGGTAACCGGGCGCGACCAGGCCAAACACCACGCCGTTCCACAGTGCACACTCGCCGATCGCGTAGATGTCCGCGTCGGACGTGCGGCAATCGTTGTCGATGAGGATGCCGCCGCGTTGACCGACTTCGAGTCCTGCTGCGCGCGCCAGCTCATCACGCGGCCGAATGCCGGCGGAGAAGACGATCAGATCCGTCTCGAGCGAGGTGCCGTCCGCGAATTTCATCTGATGGCCGCCGGTCTCGCCGGCAACGATCTCTGTCGTGTTCTTGCCCGTGTGCACGTGCACGCCGAGTGCTTCGATCTTTCGCCGCAGTATGCGTGCGCCGCCTTCGTCGAGCTGCACGGCCATGAGTCGCGGTGCGAATTCGACGACGTGGGTTTCCAGCCCGAGATCCTGCAATGCCTTCGCAGCTTCGAGACCGAGCAGACCGCCGCCGACGACGACACCGATGCGGCTATCCGCGGCGGCCGCGCTGATGGCTTCGAGATCCTCGATCGTGCGGTACACGAAGCAATGTTCGCGATCACGACCGGGAAGCGGCGGCACGAACGGATAGGAGCCGGTCGCGAGCACGAGCTTGTCGTACGGCAGACACTTGCCTTGCGCTGTCGTCACGCACTTCGTCGCGCGGTCGATGCTCACCGCCTTGTCGTTCAAGCAGAGCTCGATGCGATGCTTGGCGAAGAAATCCGCGGCGACCATCGACAGGTCGTCCGCCGTCTTGCCTGCGAAGAAGGACGTGAGCTGCACGCGGTCGTAGGCGGGGCGCGGTTCTTCGCACAACACCGTGATGTCGTACCGGTCGGCGCTCGCGAGCGACTCGAGCAAACGCTGACCGACCATGCCATTACCAATAACAACGAGCTTAGGACGCGGATTCATTAGATCCTTCCCAGATTCAGTAAACCAAGGGATCGAGCGAGCTCGTGGGTGAGCTCTGCCCTTTGGCTCGAAGCGCGCGTCGTGACGCGATCGAGGTTGTCACGCAGCGCGATGGCTGCGCGGATGAGCTTCGCGGTTGCTTCCGCTCGCCCTGAGCGAAGTCGAAGGGTTCGTTATCCAGGAGTGCTTCGACCGCTCAGCAGGAACGGATGTGCCAGTTCAGGTGCTACAGCGATCAGGAAACCGCCGCTTCCGGCACCGCATTCGTGTCCGCTGCGTCCCGACTTGCGAGGGCATCCTGGTAGATGCGGCGCTCTTCCACCTTCTGCTCGCGTGTGAAGCGCACGGCGAGCGCGCACAGCGCGCTTGCAACTACCGCGCTGCCGAGAATCATCAAGGCGGCTTGAATCGTGTCTGCCCCTTTGACGACGAAGCCCGCGATCACTGCCCCCACGTTGCCGCCAGCGCCAACGATGCCTGCCACGCCGCCGAGTGCTTGGCGGTTCACGAACGGCACGAGGCTGTAGGTCGCTCCGCAGGCCATGTGTGTGAACAACCCGAAGATCAGCATGACCACGAGCGCGTGCATCGGGCTCGTCATTTGCGTAAAGGCGAGCAGGCCGAGCCCCTCGGCGAGAATCAGTACGAACAGCACGGTGACCCGGCCGTCGAGCCCGCGCGAATGAGCGGTGCGATCGGAAACCACGCCGCCCAGCGCACGTGCGAACAGCGCCAGCAAGCCGAAGGCGCCAACATACATGCCGGCGGTCGTGACGCTCAGGCCGAAGTGATCGACGTAGTACACGGCGGCAAGATTGTGAATAGTCAGCTCGACGCCGAAGCACGCACCGTAGGTGACGAACAGCATCCACACGCGATAGTCGCGCGCCGCAGTCAGGAACGACTGCAGTCCTTTCTTATCTGCTGCACCAGTGGTTGCCCCGCGCTGCTTGGGCAGATTGCCCTCTGGCGTGTCCTTCGCGTAGCGGTAATACATAACCGCCATCACGAGCATCAGGATGCCCGGCACGAACAGCGCGACGCGCCAGCTCATGCTCTTCTCGAGTCCGACGGCGAGAAAGAACGCGAACATGAGGGGCATGATTGATTGCGCGGCGCCGCCGCCCGCATTACCCCAGCCAGCGGCCGTCGCGTTTGCCGTGCCGACCACGTTTGGCGCAAACATGATGGACGTGTGGTACTGCGTAATGACGAACGAAGCGCCGATCGCGCCGATGCACAGGCGCCAGAAGATGAATGCTTCGTAGCTCTGCGCGAAGCCGATCGCGATGACCGGAATCGCACCAAGAGCGAGCAGCCATGTATAAGTCAAACGAGCGCCGTAGCGGTCGCAGAGCGGGCCGACGACCAGGCGCACCAAAATCGTCACGAAAACGGCCGCGATGTTGATGTTGGCGATCTGATCCTTCGTCAGATTGAGGTCATCGCGGATGATCGGCATCAGCGGCGCGACGGCAAACCACGCAAAAAAACAGACGAAAAAAGCCATCCACGTCAGATGGAAGGCGCGCATGGGAACCGTCGAAAGAGACAGCAGCGAAAGTCGAGTAGCCTTATTGTTCATGAGTGCTCCGTTCAGGCGGAGCGCTCGATGCAAGCCATGTGCCCGAATTTGGGCCACGCTCAATCAAGCGTTTGCGGCGCTTTGGACCTTGGGCTGAGCGCTAATGGTGCGAGTGCACTGGATCGGAACCTCAAACTGGTGCATCGCTCATTGTTGAAACGGGCGATCGCAGTCTGGTGTTCTTGATCGTGGTGAGCTTCGCAGTGGGCTTGTTGCATGGGCCTGCGCGAGTGGCGGTGGGCTCGCGTGTTGCGGTGTCGCACTGACGTCACTTTGCCAGGTAAAGCCTCGCTGGTGATCGAGTGTCTGCTGTCCGGAGTCCTGTTCAGGACTGTGGCCGCCATGGACGGCGGCCCCAGAGGCTCCAAGGATGGATTCAACGCGCTTCGTGATCCCTGACGAGAGACGACGGTCCTGAACAGGACTCCGGGCAG
>CBJNAT010000317.1:0-4607 GCA_966434585.1 uncultured Gammaproteobacteria bacterium
CGGCTTCATCCGTGATCTTACGGTCAAGAAGCATCTGGAGCAGGAGCTTCGGCATCGCCGCCACGAGCGCGCCTGGTTCGGGTTTGACGATGGTTACGCAACTAGCGACGCAGCTGCACGGGCGCTTGTCCACACTTGAAGGCCCTGGCGGGCATTGCATCGTCCGCTTTATCCAGCCCCACTTGCGCATTGACGTCGCGGGCTCACGCTCCAAGAGACGGGCGGCGGAACCGGCGAATAGACACAGCGATGCGAGCGCTGGAACGAACGCCTAGGAAGCCGTTGTAGCAAAGCTCTTCGATGCAGGCCGCAGCGGCGCCGCATGAGCGCGGACATTGTCACTGCTGTCGTCCGAGGCGGTTGCGCGCTCCGGAACCTCGTTCGAAGCCGGGCGCAGCTCGTCGGCCATGTGCACGAGCTGCGCGAGCGTTTGCGCACCCATCTTGCGCATGACGCGAGCGCGATGAACTTTGATCGTCTTCTCGCCGACGCCGAACTCCCAGGCAATCTGCTTGTTCAAGCGACCGCACACCACGAGCTCGAAGACCTGGCGCTCGCGCGCGGTCAACGTGTCGATGCGAGTGGCGAGCACCTCGAGCCGCGCGCGACGGGTGCTATCTTTCGCGCTCCGGTCGAGAGCCTCCTCGACGGAGTCCACCAAGGCCTTTGCGTCCACCGGCTTGATGAGGAAATTCAGCGCACCGCTACGCATGGCTCGTACGGTCGAAGGCACATCGGGATTGGCCGTGATGAAGACGAACGTACCTGCGCACTCCTGCGCCCGCAGCCGCTCTTGCAAATCGAGGCCAGTCATGCCTGGCAGCGATACATCGGCCACGATGCAACCCTCCATCCAGCACGCAGGTGCCTGCGCCGCCAAAAACTCTTCGGACGAACCGTAGCCGCGCACTTGGTGCCCAGCGGCAGTGAGCACGCGCATGAGCGCCCGCAACACTGCAGGCTCGTCTTCGATTACATGAACTGTTTGTGACTCAGCGTCCATCATTGCCACCTACGTTGACTGAGCAACTGAGCATGTCAATTTCATTTCCGTGCGTCAGGCGATCGCTTGCGTCGGCCTGACATCGACGCGCATGGCAAGTCCAGATGGACAGCGGCGCCACCTTCACTCCGCGTCGCAACACCGACCCTGCCTCCATGTGCCTCGACGATCGACCTGCAGATCCCCAGCCCTAGGCCCAGATGCTTGGGCTTTGTCGAGTAGAAGGGCACGAAGGCCTGTGCAATGGTTTCGAAGCCGCGGCCACTATCGATGATCGTGAGCCGCACAAAGTCGCGGGTCTGGCGCTCGCCACGGATGT
The DNA here is from genome assembly GCA_966434585.1 of uncultured Gammaproteobacteria bacterium. Classification (GTDB taxonomy): domain Bacteria; phylum Pseudomonadota; class Gammaproteobacteria; order Steroidobacterales; family Steroidobacteraceae; genus DATELY01. Next base: position 1,323 of record CBJNAT010000317.1, read on the forward strand.
GGATGTGCCGTTGCCCACGTGGCATGTCGCAGACTGCCTCGATTGCGTTTGCGAGCACATGCCATATCGCGAGCTGCGCCTGCTCCTGCTCCACCAGCACCTGTGGTAGCGCCCGTGGCAGATCTATGGTCAGACTGCAGTCCTGAATCAACATTTTGGGCACGTGCAAACCGACCGTGCTGAGCACGAGCTGCCTCACGTCTTTGAACGTTGCGCGCGGGAGAGCCATCGCGTGTGGGCCGCGAGCATCGCGCAGCGATTCGACAGCTCGCCGACTCTCCGCGACGATGTCTGTCGAAATCGCTTGCACTTCGGGATCGAGCTCGTCGCGAGCCTGCAAGATCGCTTGCAACGCCTGTGCATTGCTTTGTATCGCGGTGAGCGGCTGAGCGAGATCGTGGCAAAGCTTCCCGTGGACCTCGCGAAGAATGGCGCGCTGGGCTGTTCGCTCCAGCTCCTCGGACCATAGTTGCGCATGTAACTCTGCCCCGAGTAACTCTGTCCCGAGCCCTCCGTGACACGTTCCTTCGGCGCCCAGATCGTTACATGCGCCGAGCCAACGTCTCGGACTGTTTGCTGTCTCACAAAACATGGTTGCCTGCCCTGCAAACCAACGATATGTCCCGGTGCGGCCAGCGCCGCGAAAGTTGCCTCCGAATACCGATGAACGTGAGAGTTGCAGTAATCGAGCAGCCCGTTCGCCTTGTCCTCGCTAGCATCGACGGAGCGTGCTCATCCGCAGTAACGCACTGCTTCGGAACAATCCACCGTTCCCATCACCAGCTTCCTGCTTTGAACGTATTCTCCTGGTGAAACTTCTGCGGCCCGAACCGTAGCACCCGTGTCATCCGGAGCACATCACGCAATACGGGGGCGCATTACGTAAAGATCACCCAGCCACACATGCAGAGACAAAGAGGCTCATGGCTTCGGGACAACGCGTGCCGCCAGTGCTTCGTAGTAGGTGATCTCTACCTGATCTCCGGGTTTCAGCTTCGCCGCAAACGTCTGCATCTTGGGATCGTTGACGCCAACGACGCGTGTGAGCCCACGCGGTCCAGTGAATGTCACCGTCTGAAACTCTTTGTCCACGGACTGGATGGTCACTTTCGCGGTGACCGACCTGCCTACTGCTCTTCCCGGCGCAGTGCCGGGTGGTGCGGTGACAGAGCCCGCACGCACTTCGACTTCTCTATCGGGCTCATCCCCTTCCTTGGTCTTGCCTGCGAAGACAGCCGCAACGCCTACGTAGTAAGTAACCGCAACCTCATCGCCAACCGCGATGGTTTCGAGGTCGTGAACGGACTCCGGCACTTCGATGGTCACAACGTTATGCGGGCCCTGCAACTCGAGCAACCGGGCTTCCGGATCGACGGCGACCACCTTCGCAGTGACCGTCTCAGAGTGTTCCGTCTCCGCTGGTTCTGGCGGCTCGGACGCGCAACCGAAGGCTCCAGCGAGCGCACTCAATGCAAGTCCCAGGAGCACTTTGCGTATGTGGTACATGACCAATCCCTCCAACGCGTGTGGCAACGGCATCGACATACAAGGTACTCGTTCCTGCTTTCAGCGAGCTCGGCGACGGCGCCGTATGGATAGCGCCGCCCCCAAAAGCAGCGACACCGTGCCGGCTAGACCGATGGCTGAAAGATAGCCCGCTGTGCTCGGCATCGTAGCCGTCGCTGCGAGCTGCGGCGGTGACACGGTAACTTCCTCGAGCTCCACGTACTGGGGCTCGATGGCGGGCTCCGCCGGCGCAAGCGCCAGCTCCGGCTCACGTACCTTCACGTAAGCCATCAGCTGATCGCCTATGACGAGATCGCTTACTCGCGTCGGCTTGCCCTGCACCATGACCCGCAATGCGGGATTCGTCTTCAGCTTCCGCGTCTCACTCAAGGAGCCATCCGGAAGCTCGAAGCGCAGATCGATGGCGTTGCCATGATCGTAGACACGTACGATCTTGGCTTTGAAGACGCCGTATGCGTCACCGTCCCTGGAGACTACATCGAGGCAGGCGCGCGATACGTTCGGGAAGCGATCCAGCACTTTCCTGCTGAACTCCACCGCACCGCATCCGGGCGATTCCGCTCCCGACGCACTGCAGACGAACAACAGAGCAAACGACACCCATAGCGAAGTGAATGACGGTCGCATGGCACTCTCCAGACGTTTAGGGAACATTGCGCGATGCTGCAATCGTGACGGCCCTTTCGAACGCGCCCTTGACGACGTACCGCTGCGGAGCGGCACCAACGTGGTAGAAGGGGTAGCAGGTGACAAGCGTGATGCGCGGATCTGGCGTATCCGCAAGGAGCGAAGTGTCGGTTGCGCTCACGATTCGTATGGCCGTGATGCGATAGGCATAGAGCCGCTGTCTAGTCTGAAGCTCGATCACGTCGTTGACGCGTGCGTCCTTGAGCAGACGAAAGAAACCATCGCGATGCCCCGCCACACCCATGTTGCCGCCGATGCCAGGTCGCTGCATCCCGGTGACCAGACCTGCGCCGCGAATCAGATGCAACTCTCGTTCGTCGGAAAAGACCGGCACTTCGAGGGCAATGCGCGCGATGCGAAGCAGTGCGATCGGCGGTTCGACAGTCAATGACAAAGTCCGTTGGTACTCGCGTATGCGCGTGTCCGACCATAGACTCGTGGCTACTGGCCTGCTCGCGACTAAATCGGTTGTCTCTGCGACGACCGGGTCTTCGAGCTGCTCGAAAGCATGGCGGCGTCCGTGTTCTGCATACCCGCGCAATCCGCTATACGCCAAGATGAGAACGAAGCCTGCACACCAGAGCGTTCGCTCAATCCAGATGGACACTCTGCTGAGTCGACCGTCAGTCCTACATCGGATCATCGAACTTCGCATGACTGCAGATTGCGAGCGGCAATAAATGTCAGCAATGCGTAGGAGGGGAAGCAGCGAAATGCTTGCTGAGAAGCAGTGGCCGTTACGTCGCACTCCGGTCCAGATGGCTCACTTCTGCGGACGTCAGGCGTGCAGACGGGCTCGTAGCGGTCACGTTGGCTGCGGGATCGTCGCGTATCCACTGCTGCAGCAACGTAAACGTTACCGCGAGAATGACGGGCCCGATGAACAGGCCCAGTACACCGAAAGCGATCAGCCCGCCGATGACCCCAGCGACGATGAGCAATAGCGGTAGATCGACGCCCTTGCGAATGAGCAGCGGCTTCAGGACGTTATCTACCGCTGCGACGATCACTGTAACGACGAGGAGCACCGTTCCCCACACCAGGTCGCCGGACCAGTACAACCAAATGATG